>CAVOEZ010000001.1:0-28894 GCA_963694355.1 Latescibacteria bacterium UBA2968
TTATACCATTCAAAAAAACATATTTGGTTTTGCTATCGGGGCATTCACCATGCTTTATGCCTTTTGTGAAGAATATGGTTGGAGGGGCTATTTACAAGCGGAATTGAGTATCAAATTCAACAAGTGGACTGCTTATGTTTTCATTGGAATAATTTGGTATCTGTGGCATTGGTATTTTTTGCGAGAGGGTAGTAATCCAAAATTGATAATGCTCCCAATCCTAATTGGAGCCAGTGTTGGAATTGGAGAAACCAGTAAATCCACAAAATCCCTTTTAGTCTGTACCGCACTCCATGGAATAGTTAACACTTTATTTATTTACGGCATAATTTCGAACCAATTGTCGAGCCAAGAAAAGGTGATAATATCCGGTATCTGTTTAGCAATTTGGATTCCATTAATTTTGAAGTTAGAAAAAGCGGGAAATTCTCCGGTCAACAGGTGATCGCTTCGTAAGATGTCTCACCTCCGGATGCATCGAAGGGAACAATCACGATACGATGCGGATTACAGGAGTACGTTAGGCACCAATGATCTCAAAACAGGACCTCAATCCTGAGCAGAGGGCTGCGGCCACTCACGGCACTGGGCCTGCCCTTGTGCTGGCTGGACCGGGCACGGGGAAGACTACAACACTCGCTGGACGATATGCTCATCTCACCGATGCTGGTGTTGATCCTGCACGTGTGTTTGTCTCGACATTTACGAAGAAGGCCGCCCAGGAGCTCCGCGACAGAATTCGCCAGGCGGCTGGGATTGATCCGCGTAAGCTACCGATTGGGACCTTCCATGCCTACTGCTTTCGCCTTACTGGAGCGCCTCAGGTCATCGAAACCAGCACGCGTTTCGGCATCGTCCGGGAATGCATACCGGACTGGAAGGGTGACCTCTCCACTGTAGTCGACGCTATCGACCGTTTCAAGGACGCGCTCGTATCTCCCGAAGAAGCCCAAACCCAGGCCAGTCAAGCTGGAGTAGCCGATCGGGACGAACTGCAGCAGATCGCCGCTGCATACACTTGCTATCAACAGCGACTCGCACAAGACGGGCTGGTGGACTTCGGTGATCTGGTCTGGCGATCCATCCAGTTGCTGCAGGACCGACCCCCGGCGGATTCTCAATTCCAACACCTGCTCATCGACGAGTATCAAGACATAAACCCGGCGCAAGACGCGCTGATCAAGAGCCTCTTGACCCAGGGCGCTCAGCTGTGGGTCGTCGGTGACGACGACCAGGCAATCTATGGCTGGAGGGGCAGCGATGTGCGGTACATCACATCCTTCTGCAGCAGATATGAGGGCGCAACGACTTACCGATTGAAGCGAAATTACCGTTCCTCAAAGCTCATCGTTGATGTAGCGCAGGCACTCGTATTTGGCAACAAACAACGACTTTCCAAGTCACTCGTCGCGGCTGTCGGGGTGACCTCACGGCCTGTATGCCTGTCTCGCTGTGACAGTGAGGAACATGAAGCGAAATGGATCTCCACCGCCGTCCGAAAGCTCATTGGTTCTGGTGTGCGTCCCGAGGAGGTAGCGATCCTCCTGAGGACAAACTTTCAAACCGTGGAATTCGAGAGGGCGCTGTCGCGAGAGCGGATCAAGTTCGTTGTGCGTGGGGCCGGTAGCTTCTGGGATCTTCCAGTTGTCAGAGCCCTTATGGCGGCAATTTGGCGCACACGGTCGCCAGCCAGCCGCGCGCCGTGGGTTGGACCAAAATACCTGGTCGACGTTCTCGACAAGGTGGCTGAGACAGCCGGCGCGGTGGGCTTCAAAGCCCTTGCGGGCCGGATGGTTACCGAGGCGATATCTGCCCGGCCGAGCGCGATGCCATTGGAGCAGCGGATACAATGGGATGGCGGAGCGAAGCGGCTGGGTGACGAAAGTGACCGGTTTTCGGACGCAGAGGCCTTCTTGACGCACTGCCGAGAGTCAAGTGCTCAACGCGCTCGCGCTGAGGACGGAGTAGCAGCCGTGGTACTCTCCACTATCCACCAGGCGAAGGGGCTTGAATGGGAGGCGGTATTCATCGCAGGATGCGAGGATGAACTCTTGCCTCACAAATCGGCCATGGACCACGAGGAGGAACGCCGCCTCGTGTACGTGGCGGTAACCAGAGCGAAGGCATTCCTCACCCTGACGTGGGCAACCAGCCGAAATGGGACCAGGCGGAAAGAATCGCCCTTTCTGAACGAGCTGACCGCGGGCGCAGATGAAACACAGCTTGATCGTCGGGGACACAAAGCAGAACACGACGATTCCCGACTCGATCCGAAGAATGACTCTGCTCAATTGCCTCGTGCTAAACGCAGGAAACCAGCAGTACGGGTAAGGCACCTGTCATTCGGCGATGGCACGATCAAGTCAATTAGGGACGACAAGTACGTCATTCAGTTTGACCTGGCCGGCAAAAAGACCATCCTCTCCACCTACCTGGAGATCCTGGGATAGGTGTGATAAGCTGGTTGCCGTCCACAGAGATATATAACAAGCGCAAGGAGCGGACGCGGCTCCCGATGCGCAGCGTTCCACTTCGAGTATAAAGTGAGGGTATCGACTATGAGAATCGCACAGATTGCACCGTTGACCTACACGCCGGGTGGACTCGAGTACGCCTCGTTCATACGCGGCGGTACGGGTGCCGACTACCACCAGAGCCCGGCCTTCTATCGGTTTCCCTCAGGCCAACTCATGGTGTACTGGCATGCCTACGACTTCGACGAGTGCTCCAGCAACGGCATTTTACTGTACTCCTTGTCAGACGACCTTGGATTGACCTGGTCGGATCCGCAGGTGTACCTGGCCGATTTCCCTGGGGGCAAGCTGATGGGAGCCGAGATCCTGAGGCTGCGCAACCAGGACACCGCACTGATGCTCTATGCACAGACTCGGCATACGATCCAGGTCGATCGTCAGCGACGGGTTCGAACTGCTGCCAGTGACTATTTTCAGAGTCGGACGCGCCTCTTCATCCGTCGCTCCGACGATGGCGGGGAACATTTCGGACCCAGTGAGGAACTGCCCTATACGCTGGTTGCCGACGACAGGGAGTTGCCCGGAGTCGGGTTCTACGGCTCGATCGACCAGGTGCTCGAACTCGAAAGCGGACGGATCGTGACGGCTTGCTGCTTCATGGACCCCGCCCGCGCCGATGCCGACAAAGGCGGAGCGGGGCAGCATTACACAGTGGCATGTCTACTTTCTGAGGACCAGGGCAAGACCTGGACCCGCAGCGGGGAGATCACCGTCGACACCCCCCGCGGGGTTATGGAGGTGCAGATCGTCGAGACCGAACCGGAACGGCTCTTCTGCCTGTTTCGCACCCAGGGCGGGTATTTGTATCAGACCCGGTCGCAGGACGGTGGGCAGACGTGGAGCGCATCGCAGCCCTCGCCACTTCCCTCTCCCGAATCCAAGCCGCGGATGATCAAGCTCCAGAGCGGCAACCTCCTGATCGTGTGGAACAACGTCTCTTCCGTCACACAGGAACCTCGCTACCCAATGGTTGCATCGCTCTCGACAGACGGCGGACGGACCTGGGGAAAGCCGCATATCATCAGGAACGAAACGGGCACCAACCAGCTCAGCAATCACGGCCTGATCCAGCTAGACGATGGCCGCATCCTGACGTGCATCTCCCACTACCACGACACCCGACCAATGACAAGCGATCTCGATATGGCGCTCTTTGACGAGCAGTGGCTTCTGCACGGTTAGTCGCCGCCGCATACCTTCAGAACTTGGGATTTACAGGGAGTGCCGGTGCCGAACCAGCAGGTGCAAGCGACATTTGACAGCCCGCCTGACCTCCGACGTCAGGTTGCTTTTTACCTCAGAATATCCTGACGGCTTTGGCGTCAGGATTTTTCACATCGAAGGTTCGCAATAATGACCGGCACAAGAACAACCCCAAACCTGCAAAGCATCCCGACAGGTGTCACCTTTCAACAGGATACCCTGTCTCGGCTCGGAAATCGAGGTGACAACTGGTGTATCACCTGGGCAGCAGATGACACACAGATCACTTCTATGGATGATGGAAAATGGATCGAAGATGGGGATGAGAGGCAGTTCCACAACCATCTTTATCGTATTCTGGGCGGGGCCAATGACTTTTCCAGAGCCGATATTCCGAATTATCCAGATTTCAGAAGAGGTGATGGCGGTTGGTTTGGCTATGGCATTGTGTCAGTAGATGGAGTTTTGTACGCCGCCGCGTCAAAGACACCTCGACTGGCATGGAGCGGCCCTTTTCCGGGTGTCAAATTGCTCAGGTCTGAAGACAATGGGGAAAGCTGGCATCGTGTGAATCGCGAAGGCGAACTACGCTATCTGGAGAGACACGATCCTGCCCGACACTCAGTAGACCCTGCTGAAATGTTTTTCTGGCAGGAGTATGGTTTGACACACAAAACACAAATTGCCTATCCCTTTTCCTATTTCGACTTCGCGCAATGTGGGCGAGACAATCGTGCTGCGAAAGACGACTATCTCTATATCTATTCCCCGGAGGGGGCCCAGGCGCATCGTTTACTATTGGCGCGCGTTCTCAAAAAGGATTTGGGCACCCGTGAAGCCTGGCAGTTTTTCACAGGTTACGACCAGGATCAGCCGCAATGGTCGCCAAATATCCAGGATCGCCAGGCAGTGTATCTCTATCCAGAGCACAGTCAGGAGGGTCATTATTTCGGTTGGTATTCCTGGCTTCCTTCGGTCGTTTGGAACGAGGGACTGAAGCTATACATTATGGTCAATGGGGGAACCTATGCCGGATATGGGATGACGGACTCCGACGAAGACTATTATGATGCCTGGATGCATACCAAAACAGGCAGTCTGGGTTTTTGGTACGCGCATCAGCCTTATGGCCCGTGGCACCAGTTCTTCTACACGGACTACTGGTTTGCGGAAAGCACCGAAAACCGAACCTATCAGCCCAAGCTCTCCCCCAAATGGATCAGTGCCTCAGGGCGGGAGATGACCTTGATCTGGTCTGATGCCATGAAAAATGAAGCAGGCAAATCTCACTCCACAAACTATAAATGGAATCAGATGGCCATCACCATTGAATAAAAACATAAAGGTCATTTAGGAGACAAGCTCCAGCATACAGAACCAAACCTGTACATATCATAATTCTGATCGAACATCCCGTCTTTGACCTATCTAAAGGCCGTGAGGATCCGCCTTGCTGTCCGCGACTTGGGACATGCCGCAACGGCTACGTTGCGGGTTGATGGACTCAGGCACGCCTGGTAATCCAATCTGTTCGAGGAGAAGGGCGCAGCGATTTCTTTCGAGACGGATACCCTTCAGATCCCGGTCAAGCCATTCGAGATCTGCACAATCCGTATCGCTCGACGGGCGCGAGGTTAGGGCCCTGATCCTGGATCTCCCTGGCTTCTGCGTCGGGATTCGCCTGTCGGCGGCGAATCCGTACATGGGAACGTGCTTTTGACAAATTGTACAACAACCGGGAACGAGCGAGCCTCTGGTGAGCTTGGTCGTTAGAGAGAAGGAACAGACTTCGGGAGGATAGGCGCCACTCTGGATTGGGATTGACGCCTGCGAAGGAGGGATCAGGCAGGAACGGGGTTCTTAACCTCCACGGAGAGCTTCAGGCCAAGCTCCCGCAGGATGGAAGTCAGGCTGGCCAACTTTGGGTTCCCCTGGTCTGACAGCATTCGGTACATCGATTCACGGTTAAGTTGGGTATCTTCTGCCAGCTTCTTTATTCCGTGTGCTTCCGCAACGTTTCTCAGCGCCATCAAGAAGAGTTCGTTCGAGTCTTCTTCCAGCGCCGCATTCAAATACTCGGCTGCTTCAGTCGGATCCAGGAGCGCTTTCAGCAACTCCGGCTTATACGGTCTCGATACCGTGCTCATCACGCTCGACTCCTGTAGTCGGCCCAGTAGGTTTGAGCCTGATCAATGTCGTGTTGCTGTGTCCCCTTAGTTCCGCCGGTCAGGAGCAGAACAATCCGGTTCCCAGTTTCCCCGAAGTAGACGCGGTATCCGGGACCATAGTCAACCCCTAATTCGTGAAGAGCACCGCCAAGAGAACGGCAATCGCCAAAGTTCCCAAGACTCAGGCGGTCCAATCTTACACGAACTCGAGCGCGGGCCCTGCGATCTCTCAACCCGTCGATCCACTCGCTGAAGGGACTTCTTCCCTCAACAGTGAGATATTCCTCCAGTGATCTGGGCACAGCTTCGTTCATAAATCAAATGTAGCCTAAAAGCTACACGCTGGCGAGTGAATATTCAAGGTCAGGGCTGTTGTGGACAGCCTTCTCTTTCTACACAAGTCTATATACCCAATGAGCCAGCTCCAATGCGACTTCTACAACTGGGTTCCCCGGCGTCCCACTAAGATGGGGTAGGTGAACGTCCGATAGTAGCGAATCTCCATCTGGCAAAGTGTGCGTGAACCGCCTGGTCACTCGTCAAGCAACTCCAAATGGAAGCCCTGCCAGTCATCCAAGTCATTAAGATCTGAAGCAATCCACACCGTATCGTCCTTCGGCAGACCTAGCAAATCGAGCATCTCCGACCGTTCGGGTTCGGGCTTTGGGAACAACAGTACCCGCTGATTGAACCGGTCGATCGCTTCCGGTGTAAGGCGATCAGGCTCTGCTTGCTCCTTGACCCAGGCCTCGAAAGCGAGATAGGTCGGTTGAGACCCGGCAACGAACGAAGTCGTGGCATCCAAACTCAAGCCAAGCGCTTCGAGCAGCGCACCGTCAAGACCTCCTTTTCCTGCGCGATATCCCTCCTTAAGCTTTCCCTTCGCAGCCAGGCGCATCTTCAGCCACAGCCTTGGAAGATGTACCAGACCCAGTGGACCCTTCGAGCGGTTGCTGATCAACGGAATGATTGTATCCATAGCCGGAATCCCTCTCATCGGATAGGAGTATGGGTGAAGGATGTAACCTAACAATCGCCTCGATTATCACGATTGATAGGTGGGTTGATGTTCCGTAATTGCACCCTGACATCGCAGGATAAGACAACTCCGGAGGGTGACACTCCCTGCCAAGCGATGCGGGCGGGGAACAAAGAACAACGGCTATCTGATTGGCTTCACGGAGATGTGCACCGCGTGAGTGAAGCGCTCACGGCTTAGTCTGGACGGGTCAAACAGGACCGCAGTTGAACGCGCCTCATAGAAGCCCCTCGCCGGCGACTCAGTTGGTCTCGGACGCGCCAAGCCTTTCGGTGATCTGACCAATAACAGACCAGTAAACTGCAGCCTGGAGAATACCCGAGGCGGGGAGAATGCGGACGTCGTAACCAGGCACATCGACAAGAGAGTCGGTGTATTCCCAGCCGGGGTCGATTTTGTAGTCGGGTTCATGACCAACTGAGGCAGGTTCGCGGGCGCCGGCAATTATTTCGACGATCGTACATTGACGCCTGCGTGCAACTTCATAGGCCGCGTTCGGACGTCGGTAATAACCAAGGAAGAAGAAGAGGTCGCCTGGGCCGAGCTTGCGTTCGAGCTCGGCGACATCGGGTGTTTCGCCCGTGAAGGTATCAAGGGTTGTCATATACCCTGGGTCTCCGGGAGCGCCGGCCTGGTGGACCGGGAAGTGTGCAATGAGAAAGGCATGGATGTGCCTGTCGTTCTTCAATACTTCGACCGCAGCAGCGGCTGCACGGGCAACTGCGGGGGCTTCGTGATGCAGGGATGTCAAACAGGTCGAGATCCTGTCCAGATAAGCGCCACCCAGCCGCCCTGGAGAAATGGACGGAACATCGTGTGTCGCGTGGAATCGGTGACTTCCGAAGGATGTATTTCGCTCACGCGCCCCCTCCGTGAGCACACTCTGGTACATCACCGGCATCTGGCCTTCCCGTGTCATAGCGGCAACGAGTTCTGCTGTGAACGTCCAGAGCAGGATTAGATTCTGCAATGATATGAGTGGGTAAGATTCGTTGTTCAGGTGCCCAAGGACGATCTCGGGACAGGGTGGATCGCTGTGCAGAAACACGTCCAGATTCCGGGAGAACTGTTTCGCTTCGGGACCGATGCCGATCACGAACGCCCCGGTTTCCACGAGGCGGGAGATCAGACGCCGGTCTGCATCTGATTCCGTGTCGGACCAGCCGGCAATTACAACATCGCCCTGCTTTGGTGTACTGGATGTGCATTCCTGCATCATCATCATGCCACCCGAACGGACGTAACCCTCGGACATGAAATCGGGTCTGCTGCTGGCAATGTACAGGTCGCCACCACCGATGAGCCGAGAAGCGGCGGATTCGGCAGCTTGGCTGATCTCGGGCAGGAGAAGGCGAACAGATTCAGCACCGTCGATCATCGTTTGGAGATAGGATTCGCAGAACACGCATTCACTCGATTCAGGATATAGTTTCGCTGCTTGGCCAGAATCTCTTTCAGGCCATTGTCACACGGAGGAGGCCCGGGAGGACATCACGCCCCCTGTTTTCTGCTGAATTTTTTCACTGACAAATCGCTGGTTACAGCAAATACACCCGCAATATATATGAATTCTTGATACGTCCACTATTTCAAAACGCATCACACCTTAACATCTACCTCAAACAGCCAGATCGCCTGTCACGCCTCCTGCTGAAGTAACCGCTTGATGGGGTAAGTCTCGCACCGAATGCCCGCAACCTACGTGCGTTTTAAGCAGATTTTTCGACGATTGCCTTTGACAATTGTCACGTGACACAGTACATTCGTGTGATAATTAATACGTTCGTGGATAGGCAAATCGAGACGGTATCCGCGATATCACCAGACGTGCAATACGTAAGTTTCAATATATTGATTTAGCGACGAGCCCGACGACTTGAAGATCCCCGCAGGCAATCGACTTCGTAAACTTGCACGGGATCTGAAGGGGGCAGTTTTCGATCTCGGTCAATGATCAGTGGCGTATCCGCCTCTGTCTCATTGATGGCGATCCTTTGGTATCGAATTCACAGATAATCATTGAGCGGAGGAGGGCAATGAGTATTCCAAATACAAGGGAAAGGACGATTTGTCCGACGCATCCGGGCAAAATGCTTCGGGAAGAGTTTCTACCAGACTATGGGCTTACGGTAAAGCGCCTTGCAGAAGCACTGGGCGTGTCGCGCCAAACAGTCAACGAGTTGCTCAGGGAGCGTCGGGCTGTGAGCCCCGAAATGGCACTCCGGCTCTCGTGCTTGTTTGGCAACACACCGGAGTTCTGGCTCAATGCACAGCGCGCAGTCGATCTCTGGAAGGCTTCACGCACGCTCAAAACAACAATGGTACGAATTCAGCCGTTAGAGCCCGTCAAACAAATGCAATAACACGGGCCTGGAGGACGCCTTCCCGGGAACAAACGGGTTTTCCCGTACCGAACATCTGGCGCGTGAGGCAGTTCTATCTCGTCCACAATAAATCTGAATATCTCGCGCAGGTTGCGCGAGATATCGGAACTCAATCTGACATTCCAACCTGTCCATCCTCTTGATTTAGGAATACATCACCCAAATGATTCATCCCTACGACAACTCCACGCAGACACGCTGGGACCACGGCGAGTTCAAAGTTCAACTCAATCAACCCAACAATCCTCGTCCCATCGGGTTCTGCGATGGAAGCCCCGAGGACGTCGCAGAACTCCTCTCAATCGCCGAAGCGGAGGGCGTTGACGATGTAAAGATCAACAAGAAAATCCTCAAGTCAGGGCGTGAGCTATGGACCTTGGGTGGCCAAGAAACTCCTGACGATCAGAATTCATTAGAATAAGAGGTCGCAGATTCAACTATGAGGTGCAATAAAGTGAACTTGGGTTGAGTTTGTCCAGGTTTCGTGGTCTTTGTGCGCTGCGGGTTATCCACTTGGCTCGCCGAAAGAAATGGAATGACAGATGCGATCCTCTGTGTTGCTTCTCGTGCTACTGAACCCTTGAACCAGAAGTATCTCGAGATCGCCGGACGCATCACTGCCCTGTTCGTCGGGACCGTGTCCGTTGAGATGATCGTGCAAGGAACAAGATCTTGGGCAAACAAGTTCTGAGATAATCACCAAACCAGGCATTGCACGTAATTGCTTGCTACAAGCGCAAAACGTGAGTGCAGACGTCGAGCCAATTATCATCAATCTGAAATAGGAGTAGGCATGTTAAAACGACACAGAATACAGTTTCCAAAACTCGAATCTACCAATCTTGATCAGGACGAATCCTATTTCTATCTCGAGGGATCAGGTGGGCACCGTAAAATCAGATTTCATGACTACGATGAGATTTACCAGATACCAGGCCTGTATGAACAGATATTTTATGATCGCCTAAAGTGCACATCCCCTGTCAAAGTAGCAACCATTCTTGAGTCTGCTGTTAGGCAATCTGGCGATAAATTTACGGAATTACGAGTGCTGGATTTGGGGGCGGGAAACGGCATGATGGGCGAAGAACTAAAAAAACACGGTATATCTCGCTTGATTGGCGTGGATATTATACCAGAAGCATACGAAGCTACCATTCGTGATAGACCGGGTTTGTATGATGAGTATTATGTCGAAGACTTTTCCAACCTGGATAAAGACAGGAAAGATGATATCGCATCATGGCAGTGTGATTGCATGGTAACTGTCGCTGCCCTGGGATTTGGAGATATCCCAGCCAGGGCATTTATCGAGGCATATAACATCATCAAGCCAGAGGGGTGGGTGGCATTCAATATTAAACAATCCTTCTTTGATATCAGTGATGAATCCGGGTTCTCAAAAATGATTCGGGAATTGGCTTTCTCGAAATTTCTGGATGTTTATCACATAGAGCTGTATAGACACAGGCTGTCCATTGATGGAGAACCACTTTATTACTTTGCCATCGTAGCCCGAAAAAAAGCAGATGTTCCAGATGAGTTCTTAATATCGAAAGGTATTATGACCTCACCAGACACTCCAGCCGACCGCTAGCATGTAGGCTGGCTTTTAGTGAAAATCTTGGATACTATGCCGGACATTTATTGCATGAAAGCAAAACATAAATTTAGGTCCGGAGCTCCTTGTGGGACCTGGGTTTGGAGGGCATACTTCGGAAACTTGAAGGATGCCCTTTTTACCTGGGACGAGATATGAAAGCGTCCCGCTGGACAACATGAGGCGTGCTATGGCAGATGAAAAAGGTCACAAACCTGTGAATCCCACCCGGGCCTATATTGCAGACCGGATCTACGACGGCGACCGAATCCTCCACGACCATGCAGTGCTTGTCAAGGACGACACCATCTCCGGTGTCGTGTCCCTTGCAAAACTCCCGAGCGACCTCCCGATACACCGGCATCCAGGTTGCACGCTCATCCCTGGCCTGATCGACACCCACATCCATTTTATGCACTGGCAAGGGTCGGTCTTCCTTGCCTATGGAGTGACCACTGTCCGGGATACCGGCAACGACCTCCGGTGGATTCTTCAGTGCCGCGAAGAATGGCCGTCCCAGAACTGGCCGCGCATCCTTTGTATGGGCCCGCTTCTCGACGGCAATCCGCCCGGACACCTCCTGGTCGCTCGCGCAATCACCGATACAGAATCTGCCGTCACAGCCGTCCGCGACACCGCCGCTGCCGGCGTAGATGGAATCAAGCTCTACGCCAGCATCTCCGCGGAATGGATCGCGCCAATGGTCCAGGCAAGCCACTCTGCCAACTTGAAGGTCTCCATGCACTGCCTGCCGCACGGCGTCCTAGTCGCTGGCCGCGCAGGTGTCGATGAATTCTTTCACCTCGACGGCATCCTCGCCGACGTCTGGCCGGACCATCCCCCTGGCTGGCTCTCCATCTGGGGCCACCCGGAATTCACCCACACCTGGGATCGGCAGCAGCAGGTCGCCGATGCAATCGCCGAGTTGGGCATGGTGTCAACGCCGACGCTGGCCTACTGGGACAGTCAGTGGCGGATGCGTCAGGAAGTGGGACCCTACCCGGAAGAGCGTCGATACATGCCCGCGGATTTATTCAGATGGTCTTCCGCTGAGCCCAATGCGGCACTCGGAGTCACCTGGGCCCGAGCAATGGACGCGGCACAGCGCTTTCAGGGGCTGCTGCTCGAACGGAATGTACCGGTACTTGCTGGCAGCGACACGCCCTGTGGAGGCATCCTCCCAGGCCAGAGCCTCTGGCGAGAACTCTCGCTGTTGGTTGAAGCTGGGCTGGCACCTGTCGACGCGCTGCGTGCCGCCACTTCAGCAGCGGCCGATTTCCTCGAGCGACCCGAGTTGGGCCATTTGAAAAAAGGGAGCGCAGCCGACATTGCCATCGTCCGCGGTGACCTGACGCGGGGCATTCCCGATCGGCCCGACATCGAATGTGTCGTGCGCAACGGTGTTGAACACCACCCTCCTGAACTGCTGCAAACCCCGGACGACACCGCATGGCGAGAGGATCCCTGGGGCCAACAGTTCGCCCTGCACTGGAAAAAACGCACACAATCCTGATCGAAGCCAAATGAAGATGGAGGAGGGTGCGGCTTACTCGATGAAGAACCAACGTTCGCTTCAGGTCTTGCTGGGACCCGGAGGAATAGGAGAAGTCACGAGATCCGATAGGTCACTACAGACAAAACAAGCCCAACCAGATGTCAAACGAACATCCTGAGGGAGAAATACCATGCAGCCGAATTCACCTGAACCCATTTTGCTCAACGACGAGCAGATGCGCGAGTACATCGCCAATGGGTACGTCATTCTCCGTCCCAGCGTTCCCAATGAAGTCCATCGGATGATCGATGAGAAATTCGACTTTATCGACAAAAACGAATTCAATCCCGGGAACAACATAATACCTCGGATTCCGGAACTGGATTTGATACTCGGGAGCCCGGAAGTTCGCGGTGGCCTCATCAGTGTTCTGGGTGAAAACTACCTCGTACATCCCCATCGCTACTGGCACATGCTGCCGCCAGGGGAGGACCCCCTCTCGAAAGAGGAGGTGACGGAGAAAGTCTTCAACAACTGTCACCAGGACCAGTATAGCCCGTCCAGCCAGCCGCGATCTCACCGCACCCGCTATGCGCGCATCATGTATTACTCCCACGATACACCTGTCGAAATAGGACCGACCCATGTCCTTCCAGGTACCCAGTATCACGACACATTCACTGATGAAGATCGCGATCGCGTACGTCCGGTCCACGGGGATGCAGGGCTCGTCTTTCTGTCCCACTTCGACATCGGTCATTCGGCGGGGGTGAATTTGTTGAACCGTCGACGCAACATGATCAAATTCATCTTCATGCGAGCAGAGGAGCCTCAACATCCAAGTTGGGATACCGAGAATAGCGAGTGGTGCCCGCCCAAAGACCTCGCGGCGCCATACGACCTGGAGCCTGCGTGGCAGTCTATGTGGAACTGGCACCGCGGCAAGAAGTCCGTATCGGTATCGTCTCCTGAAAAGCCGAAGAAAATATCGCGCCATATCCAAACCCTGGCGGGTGAGGTCTCAGTCGAAGAAAAACTGAGTGCCCTTAAGGAGCTGGCTAAAGCCGGCCCTGATGAAGCGGAGGCGATTCCGGCGCTTATCGACATGCTGCAAAACGCGCACCAGGCGCTGCGTACTGCAGCGATATACACGCTTGTGGCCATCGCCGATCCAGCAGTGGAGGCTCTGTGCCAGGTGCTCGATAAGGCTGGCGAGCAAGTCAGCCGCGGCGAAAATCCGCCCGACCATGATTTCCGGTGGATCTGGTTGCACGATGCCGCTTATGCACTGGGAGCCATTGGTGCACCAGCAGTCGAACCTCTTACGAAACTCCTGGAATCTCCTTTCGAATGGACCCGCCTGAACGCGGCCTTCGCCCTGGGAGAAATGGGCTCAGATGCAGCAGCGGCCGTCCCGTCCCTCGAAGCAGCGTTGAAAGACCAGTCACATTACGTCATCCGAGTGGCCGCGAATTCACTGGGTGCTATCGGGAACGGTGCCCCAGCAGAATCGCTAGGCCGACTTCTTGGCGCGGACTCCCCGGATTGGGACGAGGAAAAGAACTGGGGTTGGACCATTCGCAACGCAGTGAATGTCACCGCCGCCATAGCTCTTGCCAGGCTGGGGCATCGAGCAGCAGATTCGGAGGACGCCCTCATCGAGTCGCTGCGGAATCCATTCGATCAGGTAGGATTCCTGGCGGTTCAGGCACTCAACCGAATCGGGACGGATACAGCCAGGCAGGCAGTCATCGATGATCTGATATCCCACCGCTGGGATACATCGCTCAGCGCAAAGCGGTCTTTCTAGACTTAAGGAATTCACGTGGTTGAGAATCCGCATGCCCTACTCAGGCCTGGCTCCTCGTCGAGTGACGCCTTGGGCCTGTAGCTCGAAACCCGACTCGCAGCAAAGGCCGCTGGAATCGGTTGTGCTACCTGCCGCCGTACTTAAATTACACCTGCAAACCTTTGCAACTGATGTATGACCAATGCTCAATCCGGAAGAGTCAACGGCGGACCCTGAAGGTCTGCGACAGCCATGGAGATAACACACATGTCCGATGACAACAGCACACACGACTTTGAAGTTTTGGGTGAACCCGTTCGGATGCGGGAACTGAGCTTCAGTTTCGTCACGCAGGACCCGGACGGCTACCACATCGCCTGGGCTGCGTACCTGGAGACTGTTCTAAACAGCACGGCCCTGGTGGGTGTTCGTACAGACACGGGAGAGGTCCTGCACCTCGACCTGAGTGAATACGGCGAGGGAAAGATCACCATCACGAAAGGGGCAGACGGAAACGTCTACGTCTATGCGGGAAACCCCGGAAGGTTCTTCCGGTATGACATCCAAACACGGAAACTCGAGAACCTGGGTATCGCCGCAGAGCCGGCCAACTACTATAGCGCAGGCGCTCAGGGACTGGACGGAAAGTTCTATGTGGGGTCCTATCCCAATGCAACCCTCGTCTGCTGCGACACGAACACTGGAGCAGTCGAAAATATTGGTCGAATAGCCGACGACGAGCTGCAGTTTTACATCTTCCCTTCGGTAGCCGTGAGCGACGACAATGTCGTCTATTGCCCCGTGGGCCTTCACCACAAAGAACTCTGGTCCTACACTCCGGAGACCGGGGACAGGAAGCAGATCCTGCCTGCGCCGCTCAACACGCTTCAGGGGACCTCGAACGTGTGGACAGCCGAGGACGGACAGGTCTACGGCAAGGCGGACGATCAAACCTTCCTGTGTCTGCCGGACAGCATCGTGATCGGTAAAACAGCGCCAGCCAGGACTCGGCCACCATTGCTGGCTGGGGACAAGCAGGTTGGGACGATCGACGACACGGGACACCTGACACTCACGGACCGTGGAACGGACGAGGTCACCCGGATCAAGACAGACTACCGCGGGAAACGCGCGTGGGTCTACAGTGTTTCCTGCGAGCGTAAAGGAAACATCTACGGCTCCTGCGCGCTTCCGGGCAGGTCCTTCTACTATGATACCGATACCAAAGCGATGACGGATCTGGGCGTGCTCGGATCGGGCCACTGCCAGGTGTATGACACCATAGATTTGCCTGAGGGACTGTTTCTAAGCAGCTACATGGGAGCCTACGTGGACGTGCTGGATCCGGACCAACCCATCGAAGATGGTGTGAACCCCCGATGCCTGGGCCGGGTGGAAGGTCAGGAACGACCAATCCAGTGGTGCCTGGGACCGGACGGGATGCTCTACACGGGAACGGAACCAGCGAAGGGCCGACTCGGAGGAACGCTGATGCGTGTGAACCCCGGGGACGAATCCATGAAAGTGTGGCCAACGCCGATCGCCAACCAGAGCCTCGAATACGTTGCACCGGTGCCCGAGACAGGTGAACTCTTCTGCACCACATCGATCCGCGGAGGAAGCAGCGCCATTCCCACCGAAACATCAGCCTGCGTGTTCCTGTGGGACACGGCGAACGAGGAAATGGTATTCCGCGCGGATCCGGTCCCGGGCACCCAGAATTACGGGCGCGCGGTGAGGGGACGCAACGGGCTGATCTATGGGCTGGCGGGAGAAACGTATTACGTTTTCGACCCCAAAGCGCGGTCAACCGTTTTCACGGGTGATTTGCCGGTCAAGAACCTGCGCTTTCCAACTCTGAACCGCGAGCCAGTAGGCCCCGGGGGCCTCATCGTGGGTCTTGGGGACGATGCCGTGTACTGCATCGACCCGGCGGACAACAGTGCCCGCATCCTGGCGCGTCACCCGAGCATCGGAAGTCCGGGTAAGCGCGGCGCACACGGATTCTTCGTGACCCCGGACGGCGTGCTCTACTTTGGTTCGGAAGCAACGCTCATGCGGTGCCAGCTCGCATTATGAAAGTGAACGCATCCCGTGAGAATTGGCGGGACAATGCAGTGATCGAGTCTTTTTTCGACTTGTATTGAATCCAATAGCTTCCACCGTCTTCCAGGACCGAGCGAATGTGTTTGCCTGGAAATCGAATACTGACGCAACCAGTTGAAATCCGTTGGAAGCATCTCTCAAACCTCCGGTCATCTTCACGCAAAACCGGCCGAGTGGCGAATGCAGCAGGCTCACTGGCGGTAAGCGCCTTCAACCCGATCTGGAATTACCAAAGTCAGAACGCAGGAGGAAATGATGACACCGACAGGAAACAGTACAGGTAGCGCAGCGAACCGCGAACCCGATAAGGCCGATGCCGTACCAACCGTGATCCAGGGATTCGAAGAAACGGTCACAGATGAAGACGCATCAAAGAACTGGGAGCCCGTTTCCGATCGAAAGATTCGGGTGGGGATCGCAGGCTATGGTGTATGCGGGTTCGGAGCTGCGTTCCATTTTCAGGACCATCCGAATGTAACCGTTGGCGCGGTTGCGGATCTGGACCCGGACAAGTGTGCAGAACTGGCCAGGTTGTGCCGCTGCGAAAAGACGTACGCTTCGTGTGAAGACCTCCTCGAAGACGATTCCCTGGAAGCGGTCTTCGTGGCCACCGATGCGCCGAGCCACGCACGGTTAGCCATTGCCGCGCTCGAAGCGGGCAAGCATGTAGCCTCTGCCGTACCGGCCGTCTTTGGGTCACTGGAGGATGCGGAGAGGCTCTTCGATGCCTACAAAGCCGCAGACCGCCAGTATATGATGTTCGAAACATCCTACTTCCACGAAGATCTTTATTCCATGCGGGAGCTGTACCGAGCCGGGGATCTGGGCAAGGTGATTTACGCCGAAGGCGAGTACTGGCACTATTTCGGAACACCCCTGGGTGCACACGAGGGATGGCGCACGGGTCTGCCCCCGCAGTGGTATCCCACGCACTCCAACGCGTACTATATAGGTGTAACGGGCGGAAGTTTCACCGAAGTCTCCTGTATGGGGATGCGATCCACGATCGAGCACCTGAAGCCGGAAAACAATCGGTTTGGAAACCCATTCGGCACCGAAGTCGCGCTGTTCCGCACCAGCGAAGGCGGCATGGCTCGCATGGCGGTAAGTTGGGACACGCCGGGTGCGGGCGGAGAAAGAGGACGGATTCGTACTGAGAAGGGCACATTCTACGGCAAGTTCCAAAGTGTTAATAAGGACGATGTCCCGCCGACTATCTCACGTCCCCCACTTCCACCCGGAGTCGCAGCCGGTGGTCACGGCGGCTCACATGGCTATCTGATGAACGAATTCGTCGAGGCGATACTCCTGGACCGCACCCCCCTGGTGGATATCGCACAATCGCTTAACATGACCGTCAGCGGGATCGTTGCGCACGAATCCGCTCTCAAAGACGGCGAACTGATGAAGATTCCTCAATACACTATGTAGAACGACAAGAAGGAATGCACCGTACAGACGGGGGCACGAAGGTCGAGATGTGGCAGCATCATTCATCTATAGCAGGGATAGAAGGGATATCATAAATGGCTACGCACGATTCGCTTTTTGATGTCAGCGGAAAAACGGCAATTGTAACGGGAGCGTCCTCCGGGCTTGGCGCTATGTTTGCCAGGACGCTTGCGGAACGAGGGGCCAATGTGGTCCTCACCGCACGTCGGGAAGAGAACTTGAAACAGGTCCAGACCGAGATCGAGAGCTCGGGAGGCACTGCTGCGTCCGTGGTCTGTGATGTGACCGATGTCGAACAAGTGCAAAAGGCTCTCGCGGTGACGAAAGAGACATTTGGTCGCCCGGACATTCTCGTCTGCAATGCGGGTACGGCAGCAGATGGGGGAATGATGCCGGAGAAGGTGCCGCACGATGTGTTTGAGCAGGTGATCAAGGTCAATCTCACGGGTGTATGGCATTGTTGCCGTGAGGTGGGAACTGAGATGCTGAGCGACGGGAAGGGCGGGTCGATCATCAACATTGCGTCAATTCTGGGTCTATCGGGACAGGCCGATTACCCTGTCGCCTATCACGCGTCGAAGGCCGGCGTGATCAATATGACCCGCGTCCTCGCGTGCAGCTGGTCAAACCGTGGCGTGCGTGTGAACGCGATTGCACCCGGATATTTTCCCAGCGAGATGACCGAGGCGCTCCTGGATACGCCTCCGTTCAGGGAACGTGTGGAGAGCCAGTCGGCCATGGCACGGGTTGGGCGTCCCGAGGAACTGGCAGGAGCGTTGCTTCTCCTGGCATCGGGGGCAGGCAGCTTCATAACAGGACACACGCTGGCCGTGGATGGCGGCTTCAGTGCCTCCATTGGTGCCACACCATTTGGTTCTGAGTTGAGCGGACTTTTTGCGGAAATGATGCCGGACGGGTTGGGCAAGCGGATTGGAATCGAGTGAGGATGACGAAAATCCCTCAATCCACTCAGTAGAACACCGGGAGGGATTCCGCCAACAGACCCTGGACACCGAGGCCGAGTCATTTCATTACCCTGGAATTAAAAGGAATTGCGAAGCATGAACAAACCTCGCCCCAACATCGTCTTCATCATGTCCGACGATCACGCGTCACACGCAATGAGTTGTTATGGAAGTCGGATCAACCAGACGCCGAATCTGGATCGCATTGCCAATGGCGGGATGCGTTTCGACAATTGCTTCTGCACCAATGCCATTTGCACGCCCAGTCGCGCAGCGATCCTCACCGGAACATACAACCACGTAAACGAGGTAACGACGCTCGCGACGCCGATGGACAACCGACTGCAGACGTTCCCCAAGCTTCTCCAGGACAATGGCTATCAGACCGGCATCTTCGGCAAGTGGCATCTCGGCACCGGTCCAGATCACTGCCCGACCGGGTTCGACGACTGGGCTGTATTGCCGGGCCAGGGGCGCTATCACAATCCGGAATTCATCTTCAAAGGCCCCAACGGCGGCACGAAACGAACGGTACCCGGCTATGTGACCGATCTGATCACCGATATGTCCCTCGACTTTCTGAAGGATCGGGATCGAGACCGACCGTTCTGTTTGCTCTATCATCACAAGGCCCCCCATAGGCCCTGGTATCCGGATGAAAAGCACGCAGACATGTATTTGAACGAAGACGTTCCCGAACCGGAAACGTTGCACGATCAATACGAAAACCGTTCATCCGCAGCAGCCGCCGCCGAAATGCGTGTAGGGGTGCATATGACACCCACAGATCTCAAATGCGAAATCCCCAAGGAGATGCCTGAAAAGGAATTGCGAGAGTGGGCGTATCAGCGCTACATCAAAGACTACCTCCGGGTTGTGGCCAGCATCGATGACAATGTCGGGCGCGTGCTGGACTTCCTGGATGAAGAGGGATTGACTGAGAACACCCTGATCATCTATACCTCCGACCAGGGATTCTTCCTCGGAGATCATGGCTGGTATGACAAGCGGTTCATGTACGAAGAATCTCTGCGCATGCCCTTCATTCTTCGATACCCGAAGGAGGTTCAGCCCGGTTCGGTCAACGATGACATGCTACTCAACGTCGACTTCGCTTCTCTCTTTCTGGATCTGGCGGGCGTGCAGATTCCATCTGACTTCCAGGGTCGAAGTTTTCGTGAAATTCTGAAGGGTGATACGCCGCCGGACTGGCGAAAGGCCATGTACTATCGCTACTGGATGCACAAATCGCATCACAACGTTTATGCGCACTACGGTATTCGGACAGAAACTCACAAACTCATCTACTACTACTCAGATGCGCTTGGGCAAGCGGGCACAATTGATGAAACGTACGAGCCCGAATGGGAATTGTTTGATCTTCGGAAGGACCCGCACGAACTGAACAACGTCTACAGCGATCCGGCCTACGCTGCGACCGTCGAAACATTGAAGGATGAGATGCACCGGTTGCAGGAGGAAGTTGGAGACGAGCGCTATGTCAAAGACACGGCCTGAACAGCATAGTTGCGAAACGAACATTGGAAGGTGTATGCAGTGATTACTTCCGTGTTGAGCACTACGGCATTTCTCACTGGAATGTGACCTCCCCAGTCTGAGATAGAAACCAAAATAAAAAGACGCACCGCACGAGTCATATCGCTCGTACGGTGCGTCTTTTTTCATGCCCTGGTGTCCAGTTTACCGCAACTGGTCATCCAGAAGAGAACTACCAAATCAGTCGAGGTCGAAGCGATCCAGATTCATCACCTTGTTCCACGCGGCTACGAAGTCACCTACGAATGCCTCCTGCGAATCCTGACACGCGTAGGCTTCTGCGACGGCCCGGAGCTGAGAGTTCGAACCGAAGACCAGATCTACGGCGGTCGCCGTCCACTTGACGTCACCACTCGAACGATCCTTACCCTCGAACACCCCTTCGGATGCGGCCTGCCAATCAGTACCCATATCCAGTAGATTCACGAAGAAATCATTCGTCAACGTCTCAGACCGTTCGGTGAACACGCCGAGCTCAGACTGTCCGGTATTGGCGTTCAGAGCACGCAAACCACCGATCAGCACCGTCATCTCCGGAGCTGACAGCGTCAACAGGTGCGCCTTATCCAGCAGCAGCTCTTCCGCACGCCCCTTGCGTCCATCTGCGATGTAATTTCGGAACCCGTCAGCAGTCGGTTCCAGCATCGCAAACGACTCTGCATCGGTCTGATCCTGCGTTGCATCCGTTCGTCCCGGTGAAAATGGAACCTGCACGTCGTAGCCTGCGTTCTTGGCGGCTTGCTCGATGGCTGCACACCCGCCCAGAACGATCACGTCCGCTAGGGATACTTTCTTCCCAAAATCTGCCTGAACCTTCTCCAGCGTCTTCAGCACATTGCCCAGTTCCGCCGGGTTGTTGACTGCCCAGTCCTTCTGCGGCGCCAATCGAATCCGTGCCCCGTTCGCCCCACCGCGCTTGTCCGTGCCGCGGAACGTCGCTGCTGAGCCCCACGCAGTGGACACCAGTTGCGAAACGGACAGACCTGACGAAAGGATCTTCGCCTTCAGATCTGCGATGTCTTTGTCACCGATCAACTCGTGATCAACTGCAGGAACGGGATCCTGCCAGATCAGCTCCTCGGTCGGCACTTCAGCTCCCAGATATCGCGAGAGCGGACCCATATCGCGGTGCGTCAGCTTGAACCACGCGCGTGCGAACGCATCGGCGAACTGGTCCGGATTCTCGAGAAAGCGCTTCGAGATCTTTCCATAGGCCGGGTCCATCCGCAACGCAAGGTCCGTCGTAAGCATAATTGGAGTGTGCTTCTTGGATGGATCGTGGGCATCCGGCACGGTGGTTGCCGCAGGATCCGTTGGAATCCACTGCTGTGCACCGGCGGGACTCTTCGTCAGATCCCAGTCGTAAGCGAACAGTGTTTCGAAAAAGCTGTTGTCCCAGGTAATCGGGGTGGGTGTCCAGGCGCCTTCCAGCCCACTCGTGATCGTATCGACGCCCTTGCCGCTGCCCTGGCTGTTCTTCCAGCCAAGACCCTGCTCCTCGATGCTCGCGCCCTCAGGTTCGGCGCCTACCTGGCCCGCATCACCTGCACCGTGCGTCTTGCCAAACGTGTGTCCACCTGCGATCAGCGCAACTGTCTCTTCGTCATTCATCGCCATACGCCTGAACGTCTCTCGAATATCACGTGCAGCCTTCAGTGCGCTCGGCTCGCCATTCGGTCCCTCGGGATTCACGTAGATCAGACCCATCTGAACCGCACCCAAAGGACTATCCAGTTCCCGGTCGCCGCTGTAGCGCTCATCGGCAAGCCACTCCGCCTCGGCGCCCCAGTTCACATCCTCCTCGGGCTCCCAGACATCCTCGCGGCCACCTGCGAAACCAAACGTCTTGAAACCCATCGACTCCAACGCCACATTGCCTGTAAGCACCATCAGATCGGCCCACGAAAGCTTGCGCCCATATTTCTGCTTCACCGGCCAGAGCAGTCGGCGCGCCTTGTCCAAATTCGCATTGTCAGGCCAACTGTTGAGCGGTGCAAAACGAAGCTGTCCGGCGCCAGCCCCACCGCGACCGTCACCGATACGGTACGTGCCGGCAGCGTGCCAGGCCATTCGGATGAACAGCGGTCCGTAGTGACCGTAGTCGGCGGGCCACCAGTCCTGCGACGTTGTCATAAGCTGCTCGATATCCTTCTTCACAGCGGCCAGGTCGAGCGACTTGAACTCGGCTGCGTAGTCGAAATCCTCGCCCATCGGATCGGCCGGTGGCGGGTTCTGATGAAGGATCTTCAGATTCAACTGGTTCGGCCACCAGTCCTGGTTCGATCGGGTGGCGCTCACCGTGCGTGCGCCTGACATCGGGCATTTGCTCTCTTCGTTAGACACGTGTTCCTCCTGCTGTTTGATTTTGAGGGTTGTAACGCTATATGGATTTAACTCTTATCGTAATTTTTTCAAATGTTCGGAATTCGCCTCATTCCCCCTCTGAAACTTGTGCTGCTGCGACACATTCGGGGCAGCGACCCCAATACACCACCTCTGCCTCATCGATCTCGTAACCCGAATCGTCCGAGGCGGTCAAACAGGGCGTATCACCTACCGCGCAGTCCACATCCGTCATCTGACCGCACGAGCGACAAATCAGATGATGATGGTTGTCGTCAATCCGGTCTTCATATCGCGCAGGCGACCCGGCAGGCTGAATTCGGCGAACCATACCCTTGTCGGACAGGAGCCGAAGCGCGTCATACACCGCCTGGCGAGAAATCACGCCAATTTCCGCCCGAACGACCTCGGCAACGTCATCCGCAGTCCCGTGAGGTCGACCGGACACCGCACGCATAACGGCCAGGCGCTGGGCCGTGGCCTGGACGCCATTGTTGCGAAGAAACGTGGCTGGGTCGTCAATCATGGCCGCAATGTATGTCTAATTCTGGACTGTGTCAAGAATCATAGTATAGTCCAGAAAATTTCAGGGGTGAAAGTTCCAGGAGTAGAGCAACTTTGTCCTGAAAAACCGACGCTGTAACTTGACAATCTTAGGTGAAGGCTTTTTCTTTATAACGTACCAATCTGCGGGAGGGATACGCACAACCTGCTGCCCGATCAGGGTTTATAGGTATTCACATCAGGTGTGTCGACCTCAAAAACGGATATTCCATTCTTGAAATTCGGACGCCTCGGGAGATCATACAAGATGCGTAAAAAGTCTACAAAATCTTTTGATTGTGTACAGAGCATGCGCCAAATTCGGGATGGTATCAGCTCTGAGATTTCGGAAATGAACTACAACGAGCTTCGTATGTGGCTTCGAACCCGAAAATATTCGGACCCCAACATTAAACGGCTGAAAGAACTGGTTGATCGACAAGTGTCCGACTTCACTCCTCAGAGTTAGCAGACAGTTGGCATACGTTGATAATTCTTAGAATACTGAGCTGAATGCAATCTCCTCAGTTCAAGGTGCTCCAAGCAGGTTTGCTCAACACCCGCGCATTGAATAGTAGGTCCCCCATCTTCGCACGCTCGCTTCAAAGACGCGTCCTACCATATCCTCGAGGTCCGGGAACCCCTCTATCGTCCGCACCACAAGCCCCATGTCGTCCCGAGGCATTAACTCGAAAGTCTCAGACTGAATCTATTTCCACAGATGCAAACTCAGTCGCTACGAGCTGATGACGCCCATTTAATGCGGATTTTCTTCTTCGAGTCGGCGCAATCACGAAGGAAAAGGCTGATTAAACTCTGATAAGGGATCCCGCTATCGGCCGCCAGCTCTTTGAAGTAATCGATGACATCCGTTTCAAGGCGGATCGTAACCTGCTTCTTGAGCTTCCTGGCGTAGGGGTTCTTCTTCGCCTTTGAGAAATCGTATTCGTCACGCATCGTCAAGGTCCCAGTGTGTATTTCCGAGCCTCATTCCTGGTGGCTCTGCGGGCACTCATGAGCCTACGGAACCCGTGAGAGCTTTCATTTCGTGATCGAGCACAGCTTCAATCTGCCAGGGTGCCACACCAGGGAACCACTCTAGAAACTGCTCCGTTGAGGCACCATCTTTGATATTCTCAAAAAGGGCAGCCAAAGGAACACGTGTGTTCTTGAATATCCAGGCGCCACTGACTTTTTCAGGATCGCGTTCAACTGCCTCACAGGTTTCCCAGGTTGCCATTTGCCTTCTCCAGGTCGTGTGTTCAGGTCTAAAATTGAGGATATTCTGGCTTCGAACCTGACGCAGATAGTGTACTTCCGGGGTGCCTTTCAGAGTAAATATAGCCCCTATTACGTACTCCAACAACTTCCGCGATTATTGGCTTTGGTGTCGTGGTTTTTCGGCGGCTACCGGTATACGTCACCTCGATGACCTACCTTCACGACATGCGCCACGAGGGTTGCACCGCAGATGGCTTGATGAGAACCTATATCTTGCCGCCGCGCTTAAGGTCCTTCACGACCTTCTCAAACGAGAGATTCGCCTCGGAAGCCCGTTCCTCGAACGCGTTCAGATCCTCGGCATCCTCGGCCAGAGAAGCCTTTACTGCTTCGTTCACCAGGTCGGAGACCGATCGGTCCATCTCAGCCGCCTTCAGGCGTAATACCCTGTGGATGACCGGATCGAAGTAGACGGTGGTGCGTTTGGTGCGAGTAGACATACGGTAAATGTAGCAACCTTAACGTTATAGCGTCAAGACACTAAGAGGATACTCTGAAAACCACCTCGCGCTGGATGTCTATCGATAACCGGCCCTCCCGACCTGTTGACGATTCGCACCTCACGAAATGGGTCTTATTCTACCTTCGTCAGGAATGCCATAAGATGAGCGGGCGGCATGTCCTCGCTGCCATGAGGGTATCAATCAGTGGAGGGTGACCGGATATCAGGATAATCAAGGCTGCCTTGAATATGGAGAGAATCATCCCCTATATTCAAGGCAGCCTTGATTATGGATGGCATTTTATGGCATATTCTAGGCAACACGACATTGGCGACCTCTTCTAGGGGATGTAAAAAATAGAAATCGATGAGCAATCACCTCAACGAGATCCACACAACGACATGCTGGTTGGAATACCACGAGCAGTTGAAGATCTACAGTATAGCCGCATAGCCGCTTGACGTGTTGGGCGCCGAAACCTGTGATAACAACCCGGTGGCGTCTGCGCCTCCGTTGCTACATTGAATCTGGAGACACTATGATGGACAAATTCACTGACCAGGCGAAGCGATTCTGGCAGGATAGTATTGCAGCTGCATATATATCATTCAAATTCATATTAAACAAATATTTAAACGTGAACGATGTGTTGTCTTGTTTCTGGGAATAGGTCATCTAATCGGAGGACATACGCAATTCTTGAACGCACCCAAAGGCGCCGCGCACAAATTCAATGATTTCTCCTAACTCATTGAGGATTCCATAAGAGATCCGGATCTATACGGACCGGGCATACTGAGTGTAATTCTTTAAGCGTTCAGGAACTTGATCCTGCCTGAGCTCCCTGTAGTCCCAAACTGCACCTTGGCGGTCCGCTAGAAGCAGGCTGCCCATTTGATAATCCCCCCTACAGTTGCCACCACACGTTAATTTTCCTTACCTTTTTGCTTGTGTCAAGATTAACAGGGCGCCTGGTTGTCCTTCGGTTTTCCCATTATCTTTGATCTAGGCTCCGCCTCTGAACCGGATGCTACTATAGCGTCTTGCGTGGTTTGATTGATTTCTTGGCGTTAATTGATTTATGGATAGTACTGAACCATGTTATTTTTGTCACTCAGAAATCAACTGTTGCGTTTATCAACTACGAGTTGCCCCAAGTGAACAGCGATCACAATGATTTGCTAATAACCAGCTGCGTTCTGGATCAGCTTGTACATCTTTGCGGTCAATACCCAATCCGGAAAAAATCGCTGTTCCTCCCCTCCCTCCAAACCGGCTACAACCTGATCTCTTCCCTGACCGCATCAGATGTCTCCACCCTCAACCTCAAAACAACCACCCCTTCCACCTTCGCCCTTGATCTGATCCAGCCGCAGCTCGATGCTGAGGGTTTGAAATCCCTCGACACCCAATCTGCCCCATTCCTCATCGAGCGCCTCCTGGCCGACATAACCAATCGCCTTCCCGACCACTACTTCTCCTCCCTCCCGCTCACCCAGGACCTGCTCAGCACCTTCCTCCAACTGATTCTGGACCTGCGCCGCGCCAATGTCTCACTGGATCACCTTAAGAGCCAGACGCTCGGATCGCAAAAAGACGAATTGATCTCGGAAATCTACGCTGCATACCTGAGCTTCCTGGCTCAGGAGCAGTACGTTGATGCTGCTGATATACTGTCGCGTGCGCTCGCCTCCTGCACCAATGCAAACCACTCAGATACGATATTCGCCATCCTGGACGAAACCACACTCTCTGCCCTCGAATACCAATTTATCCACGCGATATCTGGTGGCAACATCTACCGCATAGGCCGAGATGATTATGGCGATGTCCCGCTGCCGCCGCACAGTGCAGCCTTCCGCTTTCCCGATGCGCCCTTCCCTTGCAAGCCGCAGGAAATCGCCCCAGGCGGAAGACTCCTCCAACCAGACGGGCTCACCCCGGAAGACGCGGACCGGTACATCCTTAAAACCGCCATAGGTGTCGAGAACGAGGTGCGGGCCATCTTCCAGGACATCCTGCACCAGGAACTCCCCCTGGACACCGTCGAAATCGCGTACACAGTAGAGAACCCCTACCTCACCCTTCTCTTCGACACCGCAGACGCACTGGGACTGCCGGTAGCATATGCCGGCGGCATCCCCATACACCTTACCCGTCCGGGCCAGGCACTCCTGGGTTTCTACGCCTGGATCGCCTCCAACTTCTCCATCGATGAACTCCTCTCGCTGTGCCGGGCAGACCTCCTCACATTCAACAACATACTCAACGAAGACTCGTTCCTCGATCCCCAACGGGCAGCAGGCATCCTCCAGCAGATGCCTCCACCAAATCATCGCCATGCCTACGCTCGCAGCCTTGATCGTCTTAGCCAGTTAGCAAGCACACAGGTTGACAGGGAACAGGATGAAGACACACCCTCGGAGGATCCCGCCGCGGCCGAACCAATCGTAAACCAGACTCGAATCTTTGTCGACAAATTGCTGGAAATTGTCCCGGAACGCGAAACCAGTGTCACCGAAATGGCCAACGCAGGCCGGACCTTCCTGGAACTCTTCGCCCCGGTACGCACCAATCTAGATGCCACGGCAAAACGTGCCCTCACCGAAACCCTCGCCGGTCTGGAAGTGCCCTTTGCCGTCTCATCATCCCCCGGCCGAATCTCTACTCAAATCAGATCCATCCTGTCGCAGCAGAAAATAGCCACTTCCGTCGCCGGACCCGGGCGCCTCTATGTGGTCCCACTCGACGTGGCGGGCTACACGAACCGTCCCAACCAATACGTGCTGGGCATGGCGGAAGGGTCATTCCCCGGGGGATTCACCGAAGATCCCATACTTCTGGATCACGAACGCCTCTCGATCTCCCCCGAATTGCCTCTGCGCCGCAACCGTCCGTCTCGCAATGTCTGGCACCTCATCCGCCTCCTGGGTGTCTCGCCCGGAAAGGTCACCCTCACCGCGTGCACCCACAACCTGGCCGACGGCCGTCAGACCTATCCCGCCGCCCTCTTCAGGCAGGCGGGCGAACAAATGGGCGGTGAAGATTTCGAACCCCGCATACCCCGTCCGGTGCCTGCAGCTGACCTGGCGCTTAATGAAATGGAACACCTCCTCGCGCACAGAGCGAATTCGACTGCCAGCAATACGCTCGTCGAACACTGTCCCTGGCTCATATCCGGCCAGGACGCGCTTGAATCCAGAACCGGTGTGGGGTACACACGCTTCGACGGCATCCTCGGCTTCCATCCCCCCGGGCAAAACCTTGCAGACGGAACCGAACTCCTGTCCGCCTCACGTCTCGAAACCCTTGCGACCTGTCCCAGAAAGTACTATCTGAAATACGTCCTGGACATATCACCCCTGGACACACCTGTCGCAGATCCCTTCGTCTGGCTTTCTCCCCTGGAATTGGGCTCCCTGCTGCACGACGTCTTCTGCACCTTCATGCAGTCACTCAAAGACATCGGCGCCAAACCCAGCGTGGAAACCCACACACCCCTCATTCAGGAAATACTTCAGCTCGCCATCGATCAAATACGAAAGCGCGTACCCGTTCTCCACGAAGCCGCATACCGGTCGGACTGCACTCGCCTAACACGTTCTGCTGAAATATTCCTCGCAAGCGAAGCCGCTCGTACCAATGTAGAACCCGTGGCATTCGAAGCCGCATTCGGGTACCCAACAACGTGCCCCACGGAATACAACAGTGTGGAACCTGTCCGAATCCGCCTCTCGGACCGGATTGAACTCCTGATGCGGGGACGCATCGACCGGGTGGATCGCACCGAAGAAGGCATCGAAGTCTGGGATTACAAAACCGGATCCACCGTCATATTCGACCAGAACGACATGCTCGGAAAAGGCAGGCATCTGCAATGGGCGCTCTACGCCTACGCCCTGGAGGAAATGCTCAAACCAACCGATCCCCAAACACAGGTCGTGCGCTCTGGATACTTCTTTCCCGGAGACCGGGGCGGTGGCGTACGAATA
>CAVOEZ010000002.1:0-28100 GCA_963694355.1 Latescibacteria bacterium UBA2968
GATCAGTCTGGAGGTGTCGACGCTGGTTTCTTCGAGTCCCTGTTTGAGATCATAGCCGTGGCCGTCCTTGCCGATGACGCCCAGGGCGCGAACCCTACCTACGCCAAGTGCAGAGAGGTTCGATGTGACCGTTCCCGCTGCACCCGGACTGTTCCTGATTTGGACCACCTGCCTGGCTTCCAGACCCGTTTCGAGAGATTTCTCTGCCAATTCGGGGTCGATCATGAGATAGCGATCCAGGAAGAAATCGCCAATCACCAGGATGTTCAAGTCCTGGAACCTTGAAAGGAGGGCCTTTAGTGTGGTGGAGGTCATATGGAAACAGAAACCGGATCAAGGATTCGTGATGAGATTGTACAGATTCGGGAAGGTCTCCCGGTGGTTGCCCTGGATATAATAGCTTTCGCCACCGTCCTGGACGGTACGCACAAGGATGGTTTTGAAGGGTCTGTAATAATATCTAGGGTCCGTTTTGGGTGCCTCTGCATCCAGATCATCGCCGAGTGGGATGATATCGAAGACAGCCGTTGTAAATCTGGAAATCGTCTGTCCTTGCTGTGCTGCCACGTTCCGCACCATGGAAAGGGCCTTCAAATAAACTTCAGGCCCCATTACGGCCGTCCCATAGTTAAGGAAGACGCCACCCTCCAGTTGGGACAACGATTCAGTAAACACCAGAAAATCCCGATATGATGCTTCACCGATGGCAGCACCGTTGCAGTTGGGATGTTCGTGGACGATGTCGTGCCCGATACTGACGTGCACTGTTGCGGGAATTTTCAAACGAACGGCTGCGGCGTAGACACTGCAATCTACATGACTGGGCTTACAGTCGAGGAGTTCTCTGCCAAGGCCCTCGCCAAAACCAATGCCGTCTGATGCGGCCTTCTGGGCGATGTCATTCAACCTGCCAGTTTCGTTCCAAAGACCAAACTGACCCGTCCGGATGTATTTTGCCACGCTTTCTGTCGTGGCGCCTGCTACGGCGAGTTCATAGTCGTGAATTGCGCAGGCACCGTTTCCTCCCACGTGTGTGATGATGCCACGCTCCATCAGGTCTATCAGGTAGTTGGACATCCCACATCGCAATACGTGGGCACCCATCAACAGAATTACCGGCCGTCCCTGTTTTCTGGCCTGGACGATTCGATGCGCAACCGTCTCAATGTTAAGGTGTGTGAAACGCGGTATATCGGCATCGAGTGCCAGAATGTCGGAGCATTCCATATCGTGCTCGCGCTGATCCAGCGGGAGCAGAGCAAGACGCGACCGATCGAACTGTTTGTAAGGCATGAATTGTTCACCCCACCTCAAGAAGGATTCATCAGGAAGGACAACAGGGCCGACTGTTCCCGATAATCCGGAACAATGATATCAGCTCCTGCGCGCAGGAGTCGATCGCGTTTCCAGGTATTTACACCTTCTCGCTCTTCCTCATTGGACGCTACTCCTACCGCACTACCGCCTACCGACTTGACATTCTCGATTTCAACATACCCGTCTCCAAATCCCAACAGACGTTCTCCCCTGATCTGTCTAGAAGTAAGTATGTCTTGAATTACCATAGCTTTAGAAAAATTTCTATAGTTTTCCAGTGCGCCAAAAATGGCATCCCCAAAAAATCTCGTTACCCCCAGGAGCTCCGCTTCCCGGCGAACGTATCTGATGTCGGTGCCGCTTGCCAAATACAATTCAAGCCCCTGAGACTGAAGGCTTTCGAGCAGATCCGCAGTACCAGGGACCATCCAATCTCCCGGTTGTGATTTGCCTGATTCAAGGCATGAAAGTCGACCGTTGATGTGAACCAGCAACCGGTCGTTGAAAATGTTCTTGTAGTCAAGCGGTGTGCGCGGCGTACCCCCTCGCTGTTCTATTTCATCACATAGCCTGATCATTTGATAGATCGTTTGTTGTCCGGTCAACAGATCGACGAATTCGGCAACAATGCTGGTTAGCTCCTGGTCAGACTCCTCAGTGTTTAGATCAGACAGAATCTCTACCATCAGGGGAATCATGATCTCCCGCCAGCCGTGACGGATCAGGGATATGGTGCCGTCGAAGTCGAACAGAACCGACTGAAACCCGCCTCTTGATATTTCTGGATTGGCCAATTCGAAAGGGTGTTCTGATGTCGAATCGACCGGAGTTCCGACTTCCTGTTGCATACGTTTCCTTCAGAATGAGAATTAGACCCGGTTAATGTTTTACACCTATCCGAGTAAGTAATCTAATTGGGCAACTGTAGGTCTGTCAAGGACTTCATCCTGAATGCGGGGTCGGGTTCCGAATCTGCTTGTGGTTTTTGGATTCTATTCTATTTTATATACTTCCTATCAGCTTTTACATACCTCCGATCAGCATCCTGCCTCGGGTCAGTTGTCTTGGTCCGGTCATCCATGGAACCAGAATAGATGCCATTCAGTGCAACCGACGAGAGGGAGGCAGTTGAGCGGGTTACCACGCCCAACGGCGAACTCCAGCTTTCGAGGATGGAGGCCGCAGGAGAAACGCATTACGAACTAATTATGAACGGCGTTTTTCTGATGGCCAGCTACAACGCCCCCAGCTGTGTCGTGTTAACCGATACAGTAATGGCGGGAATTGAACAGAAAGGCCATATCGACCTGCTAATCGGTGGCCTGGGGATGGGTTTCGCCCTCAGGCGGGCGCTGGAGTATTCGAGTTTGGGAACCGTTCGTGTGGTAGAGCTGGAACCAAAAATCGTGGAATGGAATCGGGTTTATCTGGGTAATCAGGATATTCTGGATGATTCCAGAACAGAAGTCGTGCTGGGCGATTTTCACGATTATGTTCACGGAAATGCCCGAAGCTACCACGGTATTGCGATGGATATCGATAATGGACCCGATTGGATCGTACGCCCGGAGAACAAAAGAGCCTATAGCTTGTCCACACTCCAGGTTCTACGTTCCAGGTTGCGCCCTGGCGGTGTATTGGCCATTTGGGGTCATGCTGAATATGCAAATTATGAACGGGCACTGGAGCGGGTATTTGGCGATGTCACCACGCACCACGCAACAGACCATGAACCAACCGGGAAGCCCTTATCCTGCGTCGTTTACGCGGTAAAGTCGTAAGCCATTTAAAGAAATAATTCGGTAGAAGGCAGTACAAATCCCCTTAGTACCGCGAAAGGAGCGGCTTCGTATGGGAAAGGATTCGCTCACCATAACAGATAACCGAACCGGGAAGACCTACGAACTACCCATCTTCCATGGAACTTACGAGGAATACGGATCCGCAATCAGGACCGCAGATCTCCGACAGATCAAGCTCTCGGATGAAGACTTCGGGCTCCTTGGTTACGACCCCGCCTATCTCAATACGGCCTCGTGCAAGAGTGAGATCACGTTTATTGATGGTGAACGGGGTATCCTGAGATATCGAGGTTATCCGATAGATCAGGTTGCATCGCAAGGTGATTACCTCGAAACCGCCTTGCTGTTGCTGGATGGCGAACTTCCCAGCGCGGAGCGACTTGCGCATTGGGAAAGTGATATCATGTCCCACGCGATGATCCACGAGAGCATCAAGGTGTTTTTGGGTGGGTTTCATTATGACGCTCACACCATGGGCATGCTCGTTGGCGCCCTGGGCGCTCTGTCGACATTCTATCCGGATGCGCGCGACATTTCTGATGATGAGGTCCGCGACCGACATATTTCTCGACTTATCAGCAAGGTGTCTACCATTGCAGCATTTGGATATCGCCACAGTCGCGGTTTGCCGTACATCTATCCAGACAGCGACCTCAGTTATTGCGGCAATCTGCTGAATATGCTGTTCAATGTGCCAGGTAAGAAATATGTTCCGGATCCGATACTGGAAAGAGCACTGAATATCCTGTTCATTCTGCACGCAGACCATGAACAGAATTGTAGTGCAAGCACGATGCGCGGTATCGGTAGTGGACAGGCCGATCCTTATTCTTCTATTGCTGGAGCTGCGGCAGCACTCTACGGTCCATTGCACGGCGGCGCAAACGAAGCCGTGTTGAAAATGCTGGCCAGGGTGGGGTCCAAAGAAAATGTTCCGAGCTACATAGAACGAGTTAAGAAAAAGGAAGTGCTGTTGCAGGGATTCGGGCATCGGGTCTATCATAATTACGACCCCAGGGCACAGATCATCAAGAAGACGGCGTATGAGGTGTTCGAAGTAACCGGTCAGAATCCTCTGATTGATATTGCCCTTGAACTGGAACGGATCGCTCTCGAAGATGAGTATTTCATTTCCAGGAACCTGTATCCCAATGTGGACTTCTATTCGGGCATTATCTACCAGGCGATGGGGCTTCCGGTTGATATGTATCCTGTTCTATTCGCCATACCGAGAACATCCGGCTGGCTTGCTCAGTGGAAAGAAATGCTCAACGACTCCGAACAGAAGATTGCCAGACCGAGGCAGATCTATAATGGAGCCGAAGAGCGGGATTATGTGCCGATCGACAAGCGATAGTGGCTGAAGTCAACAGCGCACCGGAATAAGAAAACGCGAGGGTTTCCGCCCTTGCGTTTTTCTCTGTACAGCAAGAATAGGCCAGTCAGTGCCCAGGATTTGCTCAATCCTGAAAGTTACAGGATTATGATTTGTCCGGTTGAGCCACAGGAAATCGCGTTTCATTCCGATCCAGTTTCATCTGGATGGCCTGGCTTACATCGATATTGCATGCATTGGCGAAGCTGAGGCAGTAGATCATGACATCGGCAAGTTCGTCAGCCACTTCGGCCCTCAACTCCGGCTCCTGCATCTTTTGCCGGCCTTCCTCGATGCTGATCCACTGGAAGTGTTCCATAATCTCTGCAGCTTCGATAGCGATGGACATTGCCACGTTCTTGGGATTATGGAACGAATCCCAGTCACGTGCTGAAATGAATTTCCTAACTGCGGACTTCAGGTCCTGCACTGTTGCGGTATGATCCATTCTCGAATATCCTTCAAGATTCAGTGTGTACGCTCTTGCCCTGGATCAACATGGGTCGATCCCACACAGTGGATTCGTCCTTCACAGATGCATCACGGTATGTGGAAATGAAGGACCATCGGTCAGCTCCATTCTCATTCGGAAAGGAACTGTGAAGCGTCTGGTCGTGGAAGAAAACAGCGTCTCCTCTTTCAACTGACAGGGTTGTTTCCGGCATCCCAGCGAATTCCTCGTTTTCAATTCGCCAACCGAATCCATTTTCCGCTTTCACCTGATTCACCTTGAATCGTTTCTTGTGACTTCCTGCAATCATTTTCAGACACCCATTTTCGGGGGTGGCATCGTCAAGGGCAAGCCAGACCGAGATTTTTGGCGATCCTTTCCAGTAATGCCAGTCCTGGTGCCAGGGCGATTCAAACGTCGTGGTCTTATTCTTGTATACGGCTTTCACACTCAGGAATTCTACATTTGGACCGATGATGTCGAGGAGATATGGGGTTACTCTGTCATCCCTCATTTTATCCAACAGGAATGGATCCAATTTGTGGGCAAACCACACCCGTACTCCTGATGGGATGCTCAAACCGTCTTCGGTCTCCAGGAGTGCTATGACACGCTCCTTCCATTTCAGCATCTCTTCGCGAGTGTAGAGTTCTTTGACGACGAGGAAGCCGTCGCGCGCAAAATCTATCTCCTGCTGTGATTTGCCAACTGCTGACATGGACAACGTCCTCATCTTAGTATAATTCCCTGATGCATGCATAGTAATTCAGAGAATTATCCGATATTGTTTTAGTGTGAACGAACGGTCATCAATCTGAACCTGCCAGGGTAGACAGGCGATTTCCTTGAACTGATTTCTTTCCAAGAGGTTCAGTCTATCTGTGTCGCCAGGATCTGCGAATACATCCAATGATTTCAGTTCACAGTTTCCCAGGATGTCATCGAGCAAGTCGGGGACTCGATCTGCATATTGCGGGTGGACAAGCCAATCCAGAACACCTCGATGAACCTGGTGCCGCATATCGGATGGCAATACAGTGGCCAGCCCAAGCACAGTCTCTTCTCCATCCAGAATTGTAGATCTAAAGCCTTTTGTTCCTTCCATTCTTTTCAGCGAGTAGAATTCACCCTCGAAATAAGAACCCAGGTAACACCCCAGGAGATAGTGCTTCACAATGCAGTTGTGATCGGCATTGAACAGGGCACAGATATCACACTGATCGTCGGGCAGCATGCTTCGCAACGCCGTCTCCTGTCCTTCCTTGAAAAGTGTGCGCTCGTTACCGGAGGGATCCAGTGTGAGTTTGAATGCGTGTCGCCGACCCATTGCCCCGACGAATTCGAAACCGAATTTTCTGTACAATTGCCTGACCCATTCCTGCCCGGATGCAAGGTAGACCGCCCTTGCGCCGTGCCGGCCAAATGTGTCGACGGTTTCCCGGACTGTTGCGGTTGCGATTCCCTGCCCCCGATACTCGGGATCGGTAAACACCTGGGAGAGTATCCCCAGCTTCCTGGCCGACAAGGCGTAAGAAACCGTACCGATGCATTTATGCCCATCGAAGGCAGCTACGAACCCGTATGTCTCGGCTCCCCAGGGCGTTTCAAGACGTGAACGGGTCGCCCAGGCGTAGTCATCTGTCCAGAATTTGAGCACCTCCTGTTTTTCATCTTCGGTGGATTTGTAATCCACGTGTTTGATTTCCCAACCCACGATGACTCCTTAGTCGGAGAGAATTTCGATAAGTCTGTCCGGATAGTTTGTGATGATCCCATCTACTCCTGCATCGATGAATCTGTGCATGTCAGCTGTCGAGTCGATGGTCCAGAGGTGTATCTCACAATTGCGCGCGTGAGCTGCAGCTATCACCGCCGGTGTGAGGACCCTGATTCCAAACAGGTGCTCGGGAATCTGAAACGCGAAGGCTTCCGGGCTGTATATCGACTCGATTCCCAGATTGCCAAGAAGATAAAGCATTAGCCCTTCTCTCAGGCTTGCCGCGGTGGCGATGTCGGGACTGAGTAATCTGAAAGCTTTAATCGAAGCATGAGAACCAGAGACACACAATGCCCGGGTTGACATGCCGTACTCTTTGATTAGACGACTCACTTCTTCCAACAACTCTGGTTGTTTGCCTTTCAACTCGATATTGTACCGCGCAGTTGGAAGTGCCTGGAAGACCTGCTCGAGTGTGGGTATTGTTATCCCCAGGCTACGAAATGGAAAGGTATGTTCCTCATCCATTGTCCATCTGTATCCGGCGTCGAGTTGTTCAAGCTCTTCAAGCGTCTTCTCGGCAACTTTCCCCGTTCCGTTCGTGGTTCTATCAACTGAATTATCGTGCAACAGTACAGGGACCATGTCCTGTGTCGCACGAATGTCAATTTCTAGAATGTCCACTCCCAGGGCGTAGGCATTCTTAAGTGCGTGTAAGGTATTTTCCGGCCACAGTCCTGCCCCTCCCCGGTGTGCGATGACTCTGATTCGATCAGGTTCGAAATAGGGATGATTCGGCGCAGGCCGGGCCTGGTGGCTTACCAGGATTCCCGCCAATCCGATTGCAGACACGATCAAGGTTGCAAGAATAGCCTTCTTTCTCATGGCGTCCACATGCGGTGAATAGAATCAGAGCACATTGCGTTAGGCGACCTGATCCAATACCTCCAGAAGGGCGGTCATGTAGCCGATGGCATAGGCGCGACCTCGGTGACACCAGGGCGTATCATCGATCATATGCGGGACATGATCCGTAATCATGAATCCCGTAAATCCGACTTCCTTGAGTGCTCGAACCACATCGAAGGTGTTTACATTTCCTTCATTGATGAAGCACTCGTTGAATTCGGGTACCTGCCCCTGTACATCTCTGAAATGGACGTAGATTATTTGTCCTTTCTTTCCAAAGTGGCGAATCGCCTCGAGTACACCGTTCGGACCCATTTCGGACCAGCATCCCATACAGAAATCCAAACCGTGCATCGGGCTGTCGAATGTGTCCATTGCTCGTTTGAACCCTTCGAAGTTTCTGAATATTCGGGCTACACCTCCGATAGATTCAACGGGCGGATCGTCTGGATGAAGCGCGAGTTGAACATTTTCGGATTCCGCCACCGGTAAAATTCGTTCGATATAGTATTCATAGTTCTCCCACATTTCTTCCGCGGTGTAGACCCGATCGTGTGTTAGTGGCGCATCCTGGTGCTCACTCAGGTTGAAACGCGTGGCTTTTGCACCCCCTCGCAAGGATGCCATTTCTGGTGTTCGCCAAACTGAATTGGGCATCCAATGGTAACCGAGAATCGGTATATCCGCCTTACCCATATTCCGAATGGTGTTTTTCATGTGTTCGATCTGAACATCTCGGCCAGGCAGTCCTAACATGACTCGATCATAGAAGGAAACCGGCACGTTCTCAAGTGCCATGAGTCTGAGATCCGCGGCGTCTGCTCTTTGGTGTAGTGCAGCCAGGTCATTGTACTCCCATTGCTTGTCTCCAGGGAGTTTTGGTGTGTTCATCAAGAAATCATTAGCTCCAAGCTGCTTAATGAAGGCGAGCTTTTCGTCAGTCAGTTCGTTAAATTGACCCAGACCAATTCTCATTTTCGTAGACATTGTGTTTCTCCATGGTTGACGAGGTTTGTATGGGCAGTGATGTCGCAGATTCTGGCTTGATTGCTTTCACATGATAAAGCATTCCAGAGCTGTTTTTTGGATTTTTAACAAAAGATCTTACGAACGAGTCCTGATGGGTGGTCAAGACCGTCCTGCAGGGCCAGCATTTTGCATCAAGCCGGATGAAAAGGGGTAACGAATGAAACTTGGAATGGTAGGCCTAGGTAAAATGGGTGCAAATATTATCAGGCGTTTGATCCAGAACGGACACGAGGTGGTCGCGTATGATCTGAGCGAGGATGCCATTGTTTCCGCGGAGTCGGACGGTGCAAAAGGGGCACGAACGTTGGAGGAACTTGTCACCCGGCTCTCTCAGCCGAGAGTCGTCTGGGTCATGGTGCCGTCTGGAGATGCCACGGAGGAAACGATTTTGGCCATTCGAGAGCACCTGAGTGAAGGGGATGTCCTGATCGATGGTGGGAACAGCAATTACAAGGATTCGATTAGAAGATCCGGTGAGCTGGCACTCGCAGGTCTGCGGTTTGTAGACGTGGGAACAAGCGGTGGTGTTTGGGGATTGAAAGAAGGATATAGCATGATGGTAGGAGGTGAGAAGCCGGATATCGACTATTTGAGGCCAGTATTCGAGACCCTGGCGCCCGCACCAGACCAGGGATGGGGACACGTTGGGCCCGCGGGCTCCGGACACTTTGTGAAGATGATCCACAATGGCATCGAATACGGAATGATGCAGGCGATGGCAGAGGGATTTGCGATTATGGAAAAGAAAGATACCTTCGATTTGGACTTGCATCAGGTGGCTGAAATCTGGCGATATGGCAGCGTGGTACGGTCATGGCTTCTTGATCTCACGTCGAACGCATTGGGTGAGAACCCGGATCTGTCCGGTATCGAGGCATTCGTATCGGATTCCGGAGAAGGGCGCTGGACCGTAGCCGAGGCGATTGATCTGGATGTATCTGCGCCGGTAATTACGATGGCACTTCTGGAGAGATTTCGATCAAGAGACAAGGAAGCGTTCAGCGACAAGCTGCTCGCCGCAATGCGAAATCAATTCGGAGGTCACGAGATAAAACAGAAGGGGCAAGCATGACAGAACAGTCGAATTCTGCAAATGTTTTCGTGATTCTGGGTGTAACAGGAGACCTGGCCAGACGGAAGCTTATTCCCGCCATGTTTCACCTTGCCTCCCGGGGTAAACTCACCAGGGAGAGTATCGTCCTGGGCGTGGGAAGACGATCGGATCTGGATGATGAAACGCTCCGGAAATCAATGGCTGCCTTACTTTCGGAATCTGAATTACCACCAGAAGACATGAAGGCGTGGCTCGGCAGAGTCTACTATCACTGCCTGGACGGGGGCACCGAGGGTGACTACAAAGCGCTCGGGGAGAGAATCGCTCAACTGGAACAGGAGCTGAATCTGCCTGGTAATCGTGCTTTTTATCTGTCTCTGCCACCATCGGTGTTTCAACAGACACTGAACGGACTCGGTGTCAGCGGGCTTAACAGGTCAAGGGGATGGACCCGGCTGGTCATAGAAAAACCGTTTGGAAGGGATCTGGCTTCTTCGGAGAAATTGAATACTCTGGTTCACCGGTATTTCGATGAGTCTCAGGTGTACAGAATTGACCATTATCTTGGCAAGGAGACGGTGCAAAATCTCTGCGTATTCCGTTTCGCCAATCCTATTTTCGAATCCCTGTGGAACCGGGATCACGTAAAAACTGTTCAGATCACGGTGGCCGAGGATCTGGGGGTTGGCACCCGTGGAGGATACTATGACCAGGCCGGGGCAATCCGGGATATGGTTCAGAATCACCTGACTCAACTGATGTGTCTTGTTGCCATGGAGGTTCCAAGCGACTTTGAAGCAGAAGCCATTCGCATGGAAAAGGTCAAGGTCCTGAAGTCGCTGGGGCAATTGTCCCCTACGAATGCAGTAAGGGGGCAATATGCCAGTAATCGTACTCAAGAAACGTCGATACCAGGATATCGGGATGAAGAGGAAATTCCAGAAGATTCGAACACGGAGACGTTTCTTGCCCTGAAAGTGCTGGTGGACAACTGGCGCTGGCAAGGAGTACCCTTTTATTTGAGGACGGGAAAACGGCTCGCAGGAAAGCAAACTGTAATTGACGTTGTGTTTCGAGAACCTCCGGTCTGCCTGTTCGAGGGTCGTGCGGCTTGCAGACCCGCCTCAAACATTTTGAGGATTCAGCTGCAACCCGATGAGGGCTTCAATCTTTCATTCGAAGTGAAGGAACCCGGGGAAGGCTACGATCTGAGGACTCAGACCCTCCATTTTGGTTACCAGGAGGTCTTCGGAGAACCGACAGAGGCGTATGAGACTCTGCTGCTTGATGTTATACAAGGGGATCAGACGCTGTTCGTCCACGCTGATGAAGTCCGTGCATCCTGGCAATACTACACCCCTCTCCTTGAGGCGGAGTGCCCCATATATCCTTATATTTCGGGCACATGGGGACCGGATGAGTCCGACAGACTTCTCGAGGGCGATGGGAATGTGTGGGTACTCAGGTGAGATTACGAGGAGGGACGTTGCAGATTTCCGGGTTGTGTCCGCTAATTTCAAGGAGTTTTTCGAGGTCTTCGTGAGAAATGACAAGTGTACTGGTGTTTATGAGGGGATGGCACTGGACAAACTCGGAAGACCAGATGCTTTCATCCAGAATGCAACGGACCTTGTTTTCGCGATCATTCAATATTCCGAGCAGGGAAACGGCACCCGGCTGAACGCCAAGATACTTTTCGAGACGTTCGGGTGAGGCCAGACTCAGGTTGTTGACTCCAAGAAGTATGGAAAGCGATTTCAGGTCGACATTTTTTTCGTGGCCCATTACTACCAGAAAGTGTTCCTTCCCCTTTTTATCCCTCAAAAACAGATTCTTGGTCTTCGCACCATTCAAACGTGGAACGAGTCTGTTGGATTCCTCGACGGTAAAGACTGCAGGGTGGTCGTGTCGTTCGTAGTTTATGTCGTGCTCATTGAAAAAGTCATAGATGTCCATGAAGTATTTCCGATAGGGGTTGGAGGAAGCTAACAAATTTTGGATTGATCAAATGCTCCGGTTCTGGAAGATATGGGACCAGGCTGGATATTGCCACCATAAATGGGAGATCGGTTATGAAATTCGGCCAGTTCTATTTGCTCGAGACACCACCGGGCAAGGATCACCAGGAGGTTTATCACGAGGCGTTTGAGCAATTCAAGCTGATGGACGAAACGGGATGGGATTCTCTCTGGTTGGCTGAACATCATTTCGATCACCGAGCGCCTGATGCGAATTACTATTCGATTACTCCGTCTACCCATACGATGGCCGCATATGCTGCCGCGATTACCGAACAGATCAAGATTGGGACCGCCGTGGTCGTACTCCCCTTTCACAATCCGGTGATTGTAGCGGAGGATTTCGCCACTGTAGACATTATGTCAAAGGGCCGGCTGCTTTTTGGTGTGGGCAGGGGATATCAGGTAGAAGAATTCTATAACTGGGGCATCGATCCGGAAGAAAGTCGTGAGCGGTTTCAGGAAGAATTGGAGATCATTCTGAAGGCGTGGGACGGTCCCTTTGAATACGATGGGAAATTCCACAAAGTTAGAAGGGTCAATGTTATTCCGAAGCCGGTTCAGAAACCGCACCCACCGGTTTATGTGGCTGCCGTCAGTCCGTCCACGTATGAGTGGGTCATCAAGAAAGGGTATAACGTACTCACATCTTTCCTGCATCCTTATGAGCAGGTATTTGAACTTTATGAGGCATACCACAAGACCGCTGAAGAAGCAGGCTACGGGGGAAAGCTGGATTTTCCTCTGGCGAGATTTCTTTACGTTGCGCAATCGACGGAACAGGCAAAAGAAGAGTGTCACGATCAGTTGATGTGGTACTTTCGGACGCTGCTTGCCGAAGTGATTGCACCACCGCCGGAGATTGCGCCCCCGGACCAGATGGAATTCTATCAGGGACTGAAAGAGAAATTCGCGACAATTACTTTCGATGAGATTCTGGATCAACACGCCATAGTTGGTGATCCGATTCTGGTGACAGAACGGTTGAAGTGGATTCAGGAAAACACCGGACTCGAGCATTTCATTGGTTGGACCAGGATCGGAGATCTAGCCCCTGATCTGGTTTGCCGTTCACTGAGGATGTTTGCGGATAAAGTGATGCCGGCGTTCAGGTCCTGACTCTATTCTCGCCATGCGGGCTGGGTTACGTGCAGGAAGAGCGCCCCTTTCGGAACTTTGATCACTGTTGTGGTCCCTTTTTCTATGTATCCAAGGTCTCCTGCCTCAAACAAGGCAGGGTCCTTTCCTTCCTCGTGTACCTCCAAAGCCCCACTGATCATGAAAAAGACTTCGTTGTAATCGAAGGTCCATTCGAGTGTTCCCGCTGAGACGTATTCCGTGAATCCTGCTGCGAACCCATCGTCCTTTCCGATGATCGGGTCGGAGACGTGTACTTCGATCCCCGGGACGTCGAAGGGCTTAAGGTCCCGCTGATCCGGTTTCACAATCTGTACCATTCCAGTACCTCCTTTAAATGCCATGGTTCAGCCTAAGGAACCGCTACGGATAGAATCCTCTATGTGGCGCTTTGGGTGATGTACAGCCCCTAGTAGAATTGAGGTGTGCAGGCCTCGAGTTCAGAATGCGTTGTGACGATTATTCACCAAATAGTTCGCGGTACTCCCGATCGAATTCGTCCGATCCATCGTCGAGCCGGGCATCGAGTGAAACACCCCGCAAGAATCCGGGCAGTTTGCCGGCCAGGAACTGGTCACGGTAAACTCCTGTGGCGTAGTGAGACGTTCTGCCATCGGGCCAGAGTATGTTGTGGATCTGTCTTTTCACCGGCTTCTCAAAGTCCGGATCGACACGGAAGTTCTCGACGGCGTCCAAATCGAGCTCAACTCCAAGGCCTGGATCCTGCGGCACCGAAATGTGTCCTCCCTCAACGACAAATTTCTTTATCAAGGGATGTGAATAGATGTTTATGCAAGGGATGGCAGGCCACCTGGCCTGGTTGAGTACAGCCCCCTGGTGAACGGAGAACATGGTCGTCAAACCTGTTCCGACCAGCTGCAGCCAGAAGGGCATGTCTGCTTGTTCCGCAAGGATGCCATGTTTCTTAACTGTGTTCACTCCCCCACTGATGACGAATCCATCACAGACGCCTTCCCGAATAGCGGTCATGATCGGTGGTGATCCGAAATGCATGGCGATCGGACTGGTTATCTTTCGGCGGAGCGTCGCGTTCCCAGCCACATCAGTTTGGGGGATAGGGGACTCGACGATTGCCAAATTTGGATACTTGGACTCGAGACGGTTAATGAGCGGGGCGGCCAGGTCAGGCCCAAGAAGAAGCCCGTTGAAATCCATGTCCATTTTGAAGTAAGGCGGGATGGCTTCCGTGACCGCCTCCATTTGCAGATCGGGATCGAACCACGGGCGGGCTTTGACTTTCATAGTGGTGAACCCGTTTTCAATAGCCGTCTTCGCTTCCGCCGCCCACTCCTGAGGAGGCATATCCTGAGCCCACCAGGAAACCGGACAGGCATCTCGGTACTGTGTTCCCAGGAGACGATGGCACGGTATCCCGAGCTGTTTTCCGGCCGCATCGAACAGGGCCATCTGCAGGCCCGCCCCCAGGGAATCGTCCCAGAGGTGATCGAAAAGATTGTGCCCGATCACCCGATTGAACAATTCATCCGTGGATCGCCCAAACGTATAGTTTGGCAATGTTTCTCCGATTCCCACAACGCCGGACTGCAGTGTGACCTGACATAGTTCGATGACGGACCATCCGGATACCCTGAGTTCTTTCACACGCTCGCATCTTGGATGGAAAGGAATATTGAGGACAATACGTTCCACGTGTTTTACTGTGCAGTCATTCGAGGCCATTGGCTTCACTCCTCCATTTTCGTTCCGTATCTATTTTTCGGCTGTGAGTGTTTCTATCAGATGGTGAATTTTGCCGGTAAGGGATTCAACGGCTTTGACGTAAATATCTTCCCAGGTCTGGAGGTGTTCTATTGAGCCGTGTTCCAGTTCGTATCGCAGACCAGGCAACATCCAGGATCCGTATCCGCTAAATGGATCCTCAGCTGTAAACAGGGATCGGTTCCAGGGGCGATCCTGAATTCCTTTTTGGTGGAGAAAAGTCCTTTCGAGATCGATCAATGTCTCGTTCAGGTCCTGGAGGTGATCGTTGTGGGTCTTTCCCTGTGCGAATGTACGGTGGTAGACGTTCTGGTAACCCAATGCCGCCCGATCCAGTTCATAGATTGCGGCTTTGAGTTGGTTGAACCGATAGGGTAGAGAAAGCTCATCGCTTCGCTTCTCAAGGGTCTCGACATGATGCAGGAGATCAGAGGGATAGCTGCCCAGATCGAAGGGTAACAGAGCTGCGTTCGCGAATCGCGTGGCAAGGACTCCATAGACACTTGCGACGGCAGGCCCAAAGACGAAATCAGGATCTGCGAACCGCTCGTACCAGGCGAGATCGTCATATGCCGTATGATAGGGTGTGAATCCACCCATACCCATTCCTGCGGAAGGGATTCCCAGGTGCATGTAGAAGGCGATGTGATCTGATCCGCCACCCAGATTGCCGATACCTGGTCTTTCAGCATCTTTGCGCCAGGTGTCGAAAATGGTGCGATCTGTTCCCGGATAGGTAACTGCCCTTGCAGCATCGAATATGGGCTGTTTCAGCGAAGGAGAAGACGCGGCAGAGAAATTGGGGCCACAGGCCGCCATGTCGGCATTAATGTACGCGACCGCTTTTTGTGACAACTCCTCCCTGAACTGTTCCACCCATTCGGTGGATCCAATGATGTTGTATTCCTCCGCATCCCAGTGCGCAATCTTGATGGTTCTCACAGGTATGTGGCCATCTTGCCTGAGTGCGCCAAGTGCATCGGCAAGGGTAAGCAGCATGGCACTTCCGCTGTTGGGGTCGGCTGTCCCGAATTCCCAAGCGTCGTAGTGACATCCCAGGATGATCCATTCGTCCGGGAGATCTGTGCCTTCGATGGTGCCGATGACGTTGGTAGCACGTGTGAGTTTGCGCGGTTGATCAACTTTCATACGCACTGTGAGGTCAGATTCGCCTGTTAGCCGGTAGGTAAATGGCAGTCCTCCCTGCCACCCGGATGGCACGCCGGGTCCTCGCATCTTTTCCAGGATTTGCTTGGCCGATCCGTAAGGTAGAGGTGCTACAGGGATATCCGGAAAGGCCAATTTATCGGGATCCAACCGTTTTGGTGTGTTGCGGTCGTCGACCGGAATAGCTGGCTCGAAAGGTGTGAGCGGATCACCCACGTAACCCAGAGTAAGCAGCGAGCCTCGCTGAGCGGCGCTTTCATTCAAGAACTTTCCCTCAGGATATACAGGTCCCTGCGGGAAGCCTCCGTCATTCGGATCCGAATACATCAGGATTCCGATCGCTCCATTCTCCTGGGCGTACTTTACCTTGAACCCCCTGAAGTTGCCACCAAAACGGGCGAGTACGATCTTTCCTTCGACTGGAATATTCATTTCGAGCAGCTTCTCGAAATCTTCTCTGGTCCCATAGTTCGCGTATACGATCTCCCCTGTTACATCTCCAGAACCAGAGTAGGCATTCCAACCGTGGCTCAGACCCGGGTGAGAGGAGTATGGGTCTTCTTTCAGGATGTATTCCTGACCGTTCAGAGGTTGTCTTACCGGGGTGACCAGAGCGATATCTATCGAACATCCTGGCTGCGGGACGTAGACATCATATGGAAAAGTTTCCACCTCGAGACCAGCTTCGGACATCGCCCTGGCGATGTATTCCCCGACACGAACGTTGGCATCGGATCCGAAAGGGTGAGGTTCAGAGGAGAGCTTTTCAAGGTGGTTTTTGAAAGTGCCGGCAGTTGGAAGATCCAGCAGCAGACGCTCGATATCCAGCTGTTTTGAAGACCCTTCAGTTGTAAACCCGTACAGGTTCGGAGGCGGTGCTTCGTTCATTGCATGCTCCCACAAGGACAGTGTGTATCAAGCACGAATCCATCTGCTTCAAGAATATTATGCAGGACTAAAGGAGTACCGGTAGACAGGCGCGTGCCAGAAGTGTTCTGGATCTTCTCCCAGACGGGTGAGGTAGATCTCGATGTCGAGGGTTTCTCTGTTTTCGATGACACTGAAATTGGACAACTGCAGGACATTAGGCTCGTCATCCCCTCTTACATCCACCTCGATCAGACTGTCTTTCCTGACAGCCACATTGGTTTCGTCGATTTCCGCAATATATAGCGGATATCTTGGCCCACTTCCCTCTGGTGGCTCCGGAGTGATGTTTGCGAGCCAGTAAAGTTTCCCATTCTTACTGGACCGCTGGAAGCAATGAATACTCGAAGGGGAGTAAAAGCTACTTCCATCGTCATATCTGAATTCTTCTACGGGTGACAACGTCTCTCCTCCGTCAGTGGACAGGGAAAACCATTTCCGTCCAGGGCAGGCTGGCGTATCATTTCCGCGAGCAACCGTTAGAATGTTGCCATTCTTCAAGACGGCGACATCCGGTTCTAACAACCCTCTCGAGGTCCGTTCAGGGGAAAGATACTGCTGATTGGAAGTCAACCATTCGCCGCTGGCGGGATCGCGACGCATCAGGACGATGCCTCCTGAGGTGTGAGCCGTATCATCCTTAGCAGTATGGCAGACGATGGGGAAGTATGCCGTGCCATCGGATGCGAAGTCCATAGCGACGCCAAAGTATGCACAATTGGAAGCGCAGAACTCCGGATCGAACGGATTTTCCTGATCGAAAACCGGACCATTTTCGTATCGCAAGAGCACTTCTTTCTCATCATTCTCAATGACGAACACGTGATCATTAAAGGGGTGCGCATGGCCCCCCCAGTTGAAGGTATAAATTTCCATACCAGGCCAGATTCGTCGCATCTTCATCTGATAGGAATTACCAAGAACCGGGTCGAAGTGATATCCCCCCGGGTAGTTCACAATTCCGCCGCCTTCCAACTGAGAGGTGACATCCGGAAGCATCTGAAGATCGCTCCAGGTTTTTCCGTTGTCCCGGGAGACCCTTCTTTGAAAGTTGTGATAGGCGTCGGATTCGCCACTGGTTCGGTGAATTTCTTCTCGTTTCAGTTTCTGATCGGTATAACTGACGGAACACCACAAGGCCGTGTCGTTCCCTGGGGCAGACAGATACAATTCGCGTGGCAGCACAAGATCCTCCTTTTTGTCCCGAAAAGTTAATGTCCACCAGAGGTGTGACCAAGAATTAAAACACGGGCAATTTGGAACCGCCTATATTCAACAATCGTTAAAGGCGGGGTTACCTGCAGGTTTCGACAAACCAGGTATTCGATTTGACGGGAGTTTCTATTTTGGGCTGGTTCTTTTGCACACTTACTATCCTTTTGTTCGACTGTATCACCCTTAGTTCTGTGGACGGTGATCCTTTGCAGGATCCCATTCGTGGCGTAATTATCTCGACTCATGGCGGTGGAAGAGACTGGGGATCTGATGCCATTGTGCAAACCATGGAGGACATACGGGAAGTGGGTGCGAACTGGGTTTCAATACACCCGTACGCGCGAATCAGGGGAGATGGAACTGTATATTTCCGGGATTTCGATCCGGCTTCGCCACCTGAACACATCGTACGACCCATACGAGAGGCGCATGCACTTGGCATGCGGATCTGTATTAAACCCCACCTGGCTTATTGGCGATCGCCCTTCACTTGGAGAGGGGAAATCACTTTTTCGGACGATGAATCCTGGGCAAGATTCTGGGCGGGATATCGGTTGTGGATCCTGAAACTTGCTGAGGCGTGCAAGGATGCGGACCTGTTCGTGGTTGGAACGGAGCTTGATAAAACCCTGCATAAGGAAGACAAGTGGCGCAGTCTGATCAAAGAGGTTCGTGGTTCGAGCAATGTGCCACTGACGTATGGGGCGAACTGGACGGATTTCGATCGGGTGCCATTCTGGGACGCGCTGGACCTGATCGGCATACAGGCGTACTTTCCGGTTGCTGATTCCTCTGACGCGACACTGGTGGAAATCGAAGCAGGATGGTCCAAACTGATGGAACGACTGAAGGATTACGGGAGTTCCCAGGATCGCAAAGTCCTGTTTACCGAGATGGGTTACAACCGTTCACTCGAGGCTGCGGTCAAACCCTGGGATTACAGGGTGGACGGCGAGGAGGCGGTTCGTGTTCAGGCAGACTGTTTCAGGGTTGGGTTGCAGGCTATTGAACAAGAGGATGCGGTACTGGGCGTGTTGCTCTGGAAATGGTTTCCCAACCCGAGACCCGTGGGTCGAAATTTTCAATTGGCGACCCCTCTACTCAAGAAGGTGATCTCAGAGAGATGGAGACGTGACGAGTAGTATATCGAGCTGCCTGTTTTCTGCACTTCTGGAACCGATTATTTCCGCCGAAAGGCGGATTTCTTATTTTGGCAGCAACTTCTGGGTGGTCTCAGCCTGTCCGTGAATTTTCTCCAGGTCCCACAATTGAGGAATGTATTCCACATTCGCCCACAGCTCGGCCTGGTCCGCATAGTGTGGACTCCCGGGGTGACCCGATGCCCCCAACGGGACAATCCAGCGGGATCTGTTCCAGTCCGCCGGATCATGAATATATCGATTAACCGACAGACCAGTAACTGTGAAGGGATTGTGGATGGCGTACCCCCCTGCGAGCGGTACGTCCCCATCACCGTGAACGGCAAGGGAAGGTGGGTCCAAAAACTCTGCAGCGTCCGGGAAACGTTCAGACAGAGGATGGATCGGCGCAGTACGATGGATGCGTCCCCAATTCCAGGTGGTGATATCTTCACCCAGTTCCCGTTTCAGGTTCACAAGCGCTTCCGCGAGGGCGTCCTTCAATGCATCATTCCAGCCAACTCCGGGAGGCAGGAAGGAGGTGTCGTTGTCTTTGAGGCCCAGGATCATCTCGAGGACGATCAGGCGAATATGGGCTTCGGTTCCCGGCTTTCCTGTAAGGGCCGCCGAAGCCATTTCTCCAAGGTGATGAACAATCAGCTGTTCCGTAAGGTGCAGACGAGTTTGAGAATAAATGGAAGGCTGGACGAGATCACGATCCATACATCCGTCCCATACTTTGAATAGATCGATGGCCTGAAGCAAGTCGTCATCACTGGGCTGAATTCTCAGAATTGCATCGCGGAATATCCCGGCCGGGATCGAGATGCGATCGGCATGAATTGTTTCCATGTCTTCGGGCAATGCGTTCTGAAGTTTCAGGATCAGGGTTTGAATTCTCCTGGCGCGGTATTCAGGCGAGAAATACAGACCTACATAGTAGGGATAATCTTGTGCTGCCACCCTTTGATTGCAGGTGATCGCATAACCACACTCGGGGTTCAACGAGATGGGGAGTTCCTCCTGCGGAATGTATCCCTTCCACTCGTGACCGCCGGTCCAGCCCGGGACTGCGCGCCAGCCGTTCGCTTCTGTGCGAATCGGAATTTTGCCCTCGTGTAGATAGCCGAAATTTCCTTCGACATCTACCACTGCGTAGTTGTTGACCCGATCGGTCCAATTCCGGAATGCGTGGTGGAGCTCGGGCACGGATTTGCTTCTCATTGCATCGCGTGCGGCATCGACCCAGGGTGTTCCCTCCAGGAGGCCCGGATCGCTGATGGCGACCACCGTTCCTAAGGCCGGATCACCAACGATCACTGGCCCGTGACGCGTAACAAGGACTTCGATCTCCAATGATTCCGACCCTCTAATGCCCAGTGTTTCAGGAAGCACTTCAGCCGAATACCAGGTCCCCTCATACTCGTATTCCCACCCATCATCTGACGAACGGACGTGTTCGATAAACAGGTCCTGGGTGTCTGCATTCCCATATGTCATTCCCCAACCCACATACGCGTTGTGGCAGAAGTGAAGGGCGCCGGGCATACCCGGCACTGAGTGTCCTATGACGTTGAAATCCGGACAGGAAAGGTGAACCTGATAGTAGACGCTGGGCGTATCCAGTGCTCGATGCGAGTCCCCTCCCATAAGTGGAAGACCGGATTCGGTGAGCTCTCCAGATATGGACCACGCGTTGGATCCGGCGTCTGTTTCGACGATGCCTCTCGCGTCTTCCGCTGCATCCGCAAGCGCTTCGAGTCCATCTACCGGTGGTCCAGAGTAGACCTCTCCTGGCGGCACTGTGAGCAGATGTCCCGGGGGATATCCTTTGATTAAACTCGCGACCTTTTCTGGACCGAGGACAGCGGCCAGCCGGGTTCTGAATAGTTTGGGCTCGAAGGTTCCCAGAAGGGTATTTCTCATTTTGTACACCGTGATGCAGTGCCAGTTCTCCCAGGGCTCGGGCTGTTGATCCAGCAGTTTGTATTCAATGGGCAGTGAGTCGGTGGATGATATGAATGCGTTTACTCCGGCCGTATAGGCATCGATCATCCTCCTGGAATCAGGAGAGGCGGCTTCGTAATCGAGGCGTGCAGTTCTGCCCATTCCCGCGGCTCTGAGGAGCCGATCTTGATCAATGGCAGATGGTCCGACGAATTCCGACCATCGGCCCAGAGCCCTGTGTCGATCGTAGTCCAGATGCCAGAGGCGGTCCTGAGCCGTGGCAAACCCCTGAGCGAAAAACAGATCGTTTTCACTGGCGGCTTCGATATGTGGAATGCCCCAGGGATCACGAATGATTGTGACCGGCTCGGACAATTCGGCGAACCGGTATGTTGAAGTCAGATCGGGCAGGGCGTTTTGGAGGTCTTGCTTTGTTATGGATGGCATAGGGCACCTGGGCTTATTTGATGGACAGCAATTCAATTTCGAATATCAGTGTTGCGCCTGCGGGAATTACGTTACCAGCACCTTGTTCTCCGTACGCCAGATCAGGTGGCAGCACGAGTTGTCGTTTGCCGCCAACCGACATGGACGCTACTCCCTCGTCCCATCCGGAAATGACGCCCCCGGTACCGAGGACAAATGAGAAGGGTTTCTTCTTTAGTACCGAACTGTCAAACATTTTCCCATCTGTAAGCCAGCCCGAGTAGTGAACGACCACTGTCTGTCCGGTGTTCGGAGTTGAGCCAGACCCCTTTTTGAAGTCATAGTACTTGAGTCCAGACTCGGTTGAGACGTAGTCCGCTTCGCTCACCTTTGCAGGTGCATCCGTGGGACCCTCGGTAGGCGTGCTGCAAGTGCTGAAGCCAACTGTCAGCAGTAGACAGATCGGAATTCGGAAGCGGTTCATGGATCTTTCCTTTCGTCGAGAGAATCGTTGACGTCCCGGGGTTTGGTGAACAGGACACCCGAGAAGATGAGTATTGCACCGGCAATAAAGGAATTGGACAGTACGGATATTCCAAGGACGACTTGTTCGAGCACCAGAGTAAACAAAACCGTGAATGACAGAAGGACGACCGCCAACAAGCTTGAAATTCTTGTGAGCGCGTTAAAGTAGAGATAGTAAGTGAGGCTGGTAAACACGCCCCCCGCAACAGCGAGCCACATGAGATCTGCTGATTCGGGAAGGGAATCTGGCAGGAAGGCCAGGCCGAATGGAAGCATGAACAGGAAGGCCATAGCCAGGAAGCTCGAAGTGTAACGAAATCTCTCCCCGACATCCATTGGGGCATTCGCACCCGGATCTTTGGACAAGGCTACTGAAAAAATGGCGAATCCAAGGCTGCCCAAGATGGCCAGTGATGCGCCAGATATCATGTTGGAATCGAGTGAAGAAAATCCATCTCCCAATACCAGGTACACGCCAAGAAATGAAAGCATGACACCCAGGAGATTGCTGATTCTTACTTCGGTGCGATAGAGAACGAAAAGGATCAGAAAGGTCCAGACGGAATTCAGCTTTGTGAGCAGCGTGGTTTGCGTAGCTGAAATGAAAGAGACAGCCGAAATGAAACACAGCGTTTCAGCAGCTTTTGTGGCACCAATCAGAATTCCCGGACGCCGGAATTTCCAGAAAGATGTACTTCGAACACCACCCGCTCGCCACAGCAGATACGACACCGGAATCAGGACAACAACCGCAAAAAAGTAAAGTACACAACTGAGTACAAGAGGATTCAGATTTCGAATCGCCAGATGCTTGACAATGACATTAATTCCTCCCCACAGCAGCGCTGCCGCGAGCAATTGCAGGATGCCAATCCACTGTCGCTTTGTTATGCGTGGCGTGGAAACCAGGTTCGTTCGTGTTTCGGAATCGGAGATCTGATCAGTCCTTGAAAGGTGTCAGCAACATTTTTGCCACCGTCTGGTGATCCTTCAGCCCTTTGACGCCATACACAATTTGTTTGGGATTCGGCAAGATTTTGAAGGTGCCGAAGATTCTGTCCCAAAACGAAAACAAACTGGTGTAATTGGAATCTGCCTCGTCTCTGACATCGGAATGGTGAACCTTGTGCATGTCAGGCGAGGTGAGCAGGATACGATAGAGTTGATCCAATTTAGACCCCATTGACAGGTTCGCGTGATGGAAGAAGACGTTGGACAGGAATAGGAGTTCATACAAAAGCACAAATTCCGATTTGAGTGCGAGCACCGAATACAGCACGCATCGAACCATCAGGCTACAGGCGTGTTCTCCAATATGAAATCTTGCACCCGTGGTGACGTCCATTTCGGTATCGGAGTGATGCATTCTGTGGAATCTCCACAAAAACGGAATCCGATGATACGCAACGTGGAGAAAATAGGTCAGGAGATCGATGGAGAGGATGGTTAGAAGGAGCTCCAACCACTTGTGCATGGATACCAGATTGAACAGTCCCCACTGTGTATTCATGGAGTATAAAGCGACAGGCACCAGGAAGAGGTTCAGAATGATTGCATTGAATCCGATTATGATCCCGTTGCTCAGTGTGTGTGCAGACTTCATTCGAAAGGAATCGAAATACGGGAAGACACACTCCAGGACGTACAGAATAACGAGCAGTGAACCGATGACCAGTTGTTTATCGGGTACAGATATCATATGGGACTGTTCCCTGAATCGCGGATACTGTAGAAACCTCGTTCGGTATATTCGGCCCGGGGATCCTGGTCAATTCCGCTGTTTGAACACGACAGGAAGGTCACCCTCACCGGGAACCGCCCTGACCGGGACGACCGACTGCGGTATATGTGATGACTGTTTCCACAAAGGCCGTTTCCTGGTGGCCGGTACCAACCGGCGCGGTGCGATTCTCGCGTTCTATCCGAATCTCTACCTGGTCTGCGCCGGCTTCTATGGCCAGCTGCTGGAGCTGGACCGGGACCTTTTCTCCAGCATATGCAACGGCCTCTTCGAGCAGGCGATGGTCGCTGGTGCCATCGGGCAAATAGAGCCGAATGGGCAGCTTGTCGTCTACGGGCCGAATAAGTGCACTTAGTGACAGGACGACGCCACCGGATACAGCTCCTACCGCATTGGCAATTTCGGCGTGCTGAGGGATAATCAGTTCCGTGTGGAGGGTGTCTGCGGTGTGTGGCAAATAGGCTTCCACAGGTGCACCTACTGCGACGATTGGTTTTTTTAGCGTCAGTCGACAAGCCAGGTCAATGTGCTCACCTGTGGCCACTTTGAGCAATGGCATGCTGGAACTTGCCGTGGTGTCTTCGTGCCCTTCGCTCAAGACTTTCCTGACAAGCTCGGGAGTAATTTTGTTCGATACCTCCCGTATCACCTTTTTGCAAAACGATTCCACCGAAAGGTTCATCTGCGATGCCAGTAGTTCGGCGCCTATCCTGGACGCCTCGGTGTTCCACAGCTGGAACAGCCCCAGAACGTGAAGGGCATCTGTAGGGGTGAACGCGGCGTGGAGAATCAGCCGGCGGGATTCGGCTTCCCTAATCCGATGCCAGTCCAAAACACCATATGGCATTTTCGATGCGAGTTCTATGAGTGATACCGGACCCGAGTCAAGGAGTTCTACAAGATCTGACTCGGGCTTGGTGAGAGATCTTGCAGGAAGCCTTTGAGTTTGAACAAAACGACCTGCAAGTTCAATTTGATCCATGGAGCGGACCTGTTGTTCAAGCTGAGCCAGGATTTGCGGATGCTGTGAAGACAACAGGCACAGCGGAACGACACGGCGAGGTCCTACGTGGATTGTAGAAGAACTTACACTGACGTGGCTGTCCCCTCCCAAACCCACAGTGTGAATATCGGCGGTTTCGACCATTGTACGCCAGCGGCCAACACTGGCACCTTCGGGATTAAGCCGAGGTCGCCCGTCTGTGAGTGCCGCAATGTCTGCGGTGGTCCCGCCAATATCTACGACCCAGACATCGCCCTTGCCTGCAAGGTGCCTCGCTCCGACCAGGCTGGCCGCAGGTCCGGACAGGATGGTTTCGATCGGTCTACCAACTGCCCAACTGGATTTTACGAGGGAGCCATCTCCTTTGACGATCATCAATGGTGCATTCACTTTACGGCGCTGCAATATCGCTTCGACGGTTGAAATGAGTTCGTGAAGCAGCGGAATCAGTCTGGCATTGAGCGCTGTGGTGGCGGCTCTTCTGATTGCATCGAGTTGAGAGGTGAGTTCGTGACCGCAGGTGACCGGTGTTGCTACGCCTTTGGTGATTTCCCCAACGATCTGTTTTATCCTGAGTTCATGTTCCGGGTTGCGAACACTGAAGTAGGAGGAGACGGCGAAGGCATCCACCCTGCCTATACGGTCTGAGACGGCTCGGCGCACCGCGGCTTCGTCCAACGAAACCCTTTTGTTACCTTCCGCGTCGTGACCGCCTGCAACGTGGACGATATCGTCCGTGACCAGGTCGTTTTCGAATCCATATTTTCGAATCAGACCCGGATCGTAACCCGCGAGGATGAGACAGACCGAGTAGCCCTGGCCTTCCACGATCGCATTTGTGGCCAGGGTTGTGGAGAGACCGACCAGACGGATGTCCGACACGGAATTCCCGCTTTCCTGCTGCAGCACTTCGTCAATCGCCCCTGTTATTCCTAAGGAGAGATCGTGACGCGTTGTGAGAGATTTCGCACCAGCCAGCACGCTGCCCGTTTCCTGGTCGATCAGCACCGCATCGGTGTAGGTTCCACCCGTGTCAATTCCAAGGGCGATATTCATTTTCCGTCCTGATTATTCGAATGAGAGAAGGTTTTGGGCGGTTTCAGCGTTACCTGAAACAAGGACGATTCGGCCAGTTACACTTTTCGTTTCACCCGGTTGCATGTCACCAAGCGAGAAGTTGGAGTGAATGCAGGCATGGGCGTCCTGATTGTCCCAGATTTCCGAAACGCTATCCCAGGCGGTACCGATCGTATAAGTTCCGCAGCTGCTGGTTCTAAGAATGGCGCCCGAGTCGGATACGGTCCTGCTGAGTTTTCCCCAATAGGACGGTGCATGGTGGTGGATGGGGTTCTGGCCTTCTACGAGGTAGTGCGTTCGACACGGATCGCCTGTACCACGATCGGTATCCTTCAGGGCAGTGAGCTTGCCATTTACCTGGACGAAGGTCCTTTCCAGTGCCGGGTCCTGAAATCTCTCGTCCGGGTACCCCAGGCAGACGATTCCTGACACATTCTGAAAAGTCTCCGAACTCATGTTTTTTGCGGAGATCTTGAGATCCAACCCGTTCTCGGTATGGGTAACGAGCGCTCGGTACCAGATTCCGCGGATAAACTTCAAACCCAGTCGTTCCACACTTTCGTTGCTGTTAAGAACCTGGAGATCTTCTGCATCCGCCTCCCACTCGTGCCAGAGCGTGCCAACCTCGTTGGGTCCGGTCCAATCTACAGCAGGGTGGAAGTGGGCCAGGAAAGACCCCTGGTCGCAGCTGAATCCTTCCGGAAGCCGAAGCGTCCAACTGGATTCCGTCTGGTGGGCAACGATGCGGAGTTCGCGATGACCCGCGACTGCGTTTGCGCGCAAGGGTGAGGACACCGCCGTTCCAATTCCCGTTTTGCCGTAACCATTTCCGCAATAGAAAAGTCGAAGGCGCGCGTCTTCTTTTATCACGGCGGGATACGCTACCATCTGTCGTTCCCATCCGTCGCCGGTGGGTCCGAGCGTGAGGTCATCGCCATAGTGCTCACCCTGGTGCCAGGTAATTCCGTCATCCGACTCGGCATAGCAGATAGAGTAGAAGCCCCAGCGTGTTCCGATGGCCGAAAGCATCATTCGAAATGACCCATTCGTCTCCTGCCAGACGACCGGACCCGCCGCAGCGACATCGATGTAGTCCCGGGCAGGATCGCGAAACATGACCGCTCCCCTTTTTCGCCATTCGATTCCGTCGTTCGACACGGCATAACAGACAGTTTTCTGCTGATTGAGAAATACGTCATCACCCAGCGTGGGACAGCCAGTGTAATAGAACCGCCATTCCATTTCCCCGCTCGGGAGCCGGATATGAATCACGGACCCGCCAGCCACACCCTGACAGTCGGGATCGCCTTCCGTGCGTGTGGCGGTGAGAATGGGGTTGTTCTCATACTTCTGAAAGGTTCGGCCATCATCTGAAAAGGCCAGACCGATGCCGGGAAACGCCGAGAGCCCTTCGCCCACTCCGGAGTTGGCGGTATAATAGAGGTGCCACCGATCACCGAATTTGACCACGTGCGGGAGGACCACCCAGTTATGATCGAACGCGCCGGGTTCACCACGATCCAGGACAACGCCATGGCGATTCCAGGCGCGCGTATTGTCGACCGGGGATGTGGCGAGACAAATTCGCTGGTGCCCCTGTGCATCGGCCCCCGAGTAGTAGAGGTGATATTCGTTCCCAATACGCAAAACGAACGGGTTCATACATCGGTGCGCCTCGTTCTCGAGCTCGGGGAGTGGCGGGAGCACAGGATTGGCCGAATCACGGATCCACCAGAGATTTCGCGACAATGCTGCAGGATTTGGAGACAAGGGATTTCCTCTGTGGCGGAGGTTTTCAGATCAAAGAGCGGCGGGATAGTGTGCTGGTCGGAATAGGAGGAGTGCAGTTCTTCACCCTTGCGAAAAGGTGGGCCTCTTTGAAACCCCGATGGGACATTTTGGATCAGGAAAGGTTGGTCAGGCACGACCATATCCACAATCATCTCTTCTTTGGTGGGTATCTGTGAGCCCATTGGGGGCCGTCGAACTGGGGATGATAGACGTCGCTGAAAAATCTCTGATGTTCGGGCGAAAAAGCCTCGATCATTTCCGGGGGAAAATCGGGTCTGTGATGTCGCACGTTGATGTGGTTGTAGCAAAAGAACAAGGCGCACCGAGGTATTTCCTGATCCCACGGGCAGGCGGTGTGACGAACGGCCTCGGAAAAGATCAGGAGCGATCCAGGCGGACAAGCGTAGGATTCCCATACCCCCGATTCCCTGTCATCGAATTGGGCAGGGAATGGCCGGAAGTTGGATTTGTGACTGCCTGGGATGAACATCGTACCGCCCTTTCCTATGGCAACCTCATTCAATTCCCAGACGACCCTAGTCATTCCAGAGTAGATTCGGTCGTTGTGAAACTGATAGCTGTAGTTCGGATTG
>CAVOEZ010000003.1:0-26329 GCA_963694355.1 Latescibacteria bacterium UBA2968
CCAGCTCCAGTTTCTCCTAACAATGGATGGACGCGGTCCCAACGACGAAAAAGCGGCATCAAGGGTCGAAGCATTCAGAAGTGACGATCAAGTTTTCGTAGGTGACAACCAGGTTTTGATCAATGCCGGACACATCGACCGATGGCCGCCGCAGGTCGTCCCAGAAGGTGTAAAACAGGTCTTCTATAACCGTGACACGGTCATTCTCGACGTTAACGGGGGCCAGATCAGTCCCAATGAACTCGAGGAGCGGGTGGAAGTCCGTGTAACTGGACAGTTTATCGAACGAGAAAAAAGGCACCCAAATGATTCTCCCCGGTCGTATTTCGCGGAAACCATCGAAGTACTTGGTGGTGTGGCAATAGACTACAGGGGTACACTCTCGGAAGTGGTAGGCAATACCCTCTTGTTCGAGCCACCGGCTCCCTTGTTCATCACCGGTCAAACGGATTTACGTGACGAATTCGGATTCCCCATAGACTTCTTCAGCCTTGGGGACAGGATTCTCAGCGAGAATGGTCTCAGAATCAGGATCGGAGCAGATTTCTTCTCTCAAGGTAATCCTCGAGTGTGGTGGGCTCAAATAATGCATCCAGACGAGCCTTCTCCATCTAACCTCGGATCGGACCAGATCGTCGGAGTCTTCGTCGACGCAGACTTCGAGAGGCGTTCGATCCTTGCCGCACCCACCCCTTCAATCGAGCTCGGGGACAACACCGTAATCACCGACAGGAGTGGTGAGGAACAACCCGTTGATGTTCTCGCACCGGGAGCGGAAATCTCGGTCCTGGCGGAAAACAGGAACGGAACCCTGGTCGCAGTGAAAATCGAAGTCGAGGAAGTGCCTGAAACCTTCGAATTTACCTCTGCTGTCGATTACATCGACTTCTTCTCCAGAAACATCTACTTCTCATCTCCTCCCTTCATCACCGTCGATCAGAATGCCAACATCACCGATCGGCAGGGCAATTCCATCGACATGTCCGAGTTGCGTCGGCAAATGTCCGATCTGCCCTATGAAGACCGAATCCTCGCCATTACTCAGGCGCCGGACAGTCCATCTGACGTACCCATCGCCACGGCTGTACGGATTGTGGATGTGGACGCACCCTCTCAGGGCGGACCGGATGAATTCATTGTATTCGTGGACGAACCCCGTTACCGTATCGGTGTCCAGGACAGGCGAATCGAACCCTCACCGTTACCCCCTGTAGGTGTTGATGAAAATGCTGAAATCCTCGGACTCGACGGTCAGTCTATTTCGCTGGACGACATCTCGGAGGGCAGTCGCATATCGGTCAAGGGCAAAGACTCACGTGGCTTTCTCGTGGCAACCGAGATCAAAGTCGTGGGCGGAATGACCTTCACGGATGAAGCCACCATCGGCGAAATCGACGTTGCCAACCGAACCATCACCCCTGCAGCCGAACCACCGCTCACGATCGACCCATTTGCATACATCAGCGACACCGAGGGAAGGCGCCTCACACTCAGCATCCTTGACGACTATATCAGGAGGGAGCCCTTCCTCCTCCTGGCCATCGAATTCAACCCCTTTGGTCCCGGCATCGTCTCCATCAATCTCATCAATCCCGAATTCGGCTTCGGACCCATGCACGATCAGTTCATCGTTGATGGAGAGAGCGTGGAAATCGATGTAGACAATTTCCGGATCATCTTCCAGCCCGATCCTCCCGGATCTGTCGCGGAGGATGCAATAATCACCGGACCTGATGGCGAAAGTCTCACCCTTGCCGATCTCGAACCCGGTCAGCGCGTCTACGTAAGAGGCGAGGAGTTAGGCGAAGATTTCATCGTCACGGCCATCACCGTCATTCCTCGAATCGACTTCGTCGATCTGATCATCCAGGTGGGCGACTTTGACGAAGAGGGTGTCGACAACGACGTCCTGGTGCAGGTGCAAAATCAGGACGGTAGGGAAATCAACCTGCCCATCCGGATCTTTGTGGACTTCAGTCCACCCGTGGAAACCCGGAGCGGGCACATCTTCAGTAATCTACCCAAGGGCCCACACGCAATCGAAGTTGAAGTTCCATCCGTGGGTCATTCCAGCCGGGCACGAATCTTCATCAAGGCAAGCGGAACAGCCTTCAGAATCGAGGAAACACGTCCCGCGGATGGCGAAACCGGTGTAGCCCAGGTAACGGATATTTCCATCACCTTCTCCGAAGCGCTCCAGCAGTTTGGCGACTACATCCCAATTTCCGGCGCACTCATTCCCGCTCCTGAATCCGGAGACCTGGGTAAGAAGCTGGAAGTGGAGAAAGAGGGTCGAACGGTGACCTTCCGCGATGTCGAGCTGGCAGAGAATACGGACTACACACTCGCCATCAATTCCGCCACAAGCAAGTCCGGCAGCGTGCTGCAGCCCTTCCAGATCCAATTCAGCACGGGTGGGGTACTTGCGCAACTGGGAAGTCTTCGTGGCACTATCTCACTCACCGACAATCTCCTGTTCATCGGCACCATCCGCCTATTCGATGAGGCTGGCAACGCGGTAACCGAAACCACGCTAGATACAGAAGGGGCGTTTGCTCTCGAGAATATCTTCGAAGGCACTTATCGCCTCTCCGTGCAGATCAGTGCGGAAGATGGCAGATCAGTCAGCGGTTTCCTGGATGACGACGGCGACGGAACACCTGACAACGTTTCGATCGATGCAGGTGAGAATCTCTCTGACCTGGACATCAGCCTTTCCCTGCCGGAAATCGTAGAACCCGGCAGTGAAGGTGGCCCGAACAAGGACGTTGCAATCGCTCTGGATCTTGATGCCCGAAGTGACAATCAGGAGCTTGATGAACTCAGCGTTCTTCCGGACACAGAAATTCGTGTCGCAGTCTACGCCAGCGACGTCACCGACCTCATCGGTTTCAACCTGTCGTTGTCCTATGACACCACGGCCGTTTCCTTTCAAAGTGTCAGCGAAGACGCCAAGAACGAAGACAACCTGCTCAAGGGGAATGGTGGTATGGCTGTTGCACTACCTCCTTCAGTCCAGGCAGGTATAGTCGAATTCGCCAGTGCCATTCTCGGGGCAACGGACGAAACGGTGGCCACGGGCAGTGGTGTACTCGCCGAATTCCGCTTCAAGACGAAACAGAACTTCTCGAACCCGACCGAGTTCCTGGTCGCCAGAGTCCTGCTCGTGAGCCAGTCCGCTTCCGACACCTCCTCGGTGCTCGCCCGTGCCACCGTAACGGCATCGACAGATCGCATATTGCTGAGGGTGTCGGCCGATCCGGACACCATTGACGCAGACGGAAGTTCGACCTCCACCATCGGCGTAGCCATACGAAATGCAGATGGTGAAACCTACACGAAGGAAATTGCGGTAGGATTCGAAATCGTATCGGGCACCGGAAACCTCAGCAGCACAACGGTCACCACTTCGGACGGAAGCGCACAGACTCGCCTCACGGGAACGACAGCAGGAACCGTGGAGGTCCAGGTCACCGCGCAGGGCATATCTGAAAAAGTGAACGTTGTGATGGAAGAAGCTGAGATCGTCGACAGCGGAGGCGGAGACGGGACCGCACTCACGCCCGCCGAAGGCAGCGGAGAATGGGCGATGGATCTGGACACCGGATCCGGAGACCAGGAAGTACGTGAAAAAAGCATCAAGCCCGGTGAGGAATTCACCGTTCAAATCATCAACAACCAGTCTGTCAGTCCCGCTCTGGGAGGCAGCTTCACCATGCAGTTCGATTCGGAAAAGCTCGAAGCACTTACCAGTTCAATTACAGGCATCGCCGGTCAACTCGGAGCGCCAGTCATAGATGGAAATACCCTCCGGTTCACCCTGGCGGGTCTTTCCGGAGTTCCCGTCGTAGCCGGTTATGTTGGTGAGATCACCTTCAAGGCGCTGGACGACTTCGACGGCGAGACCGAGATCATACTCACCAAGGCCGCCATCGGCGACGCCACAAGCTTCGCCAACGTGGAATCCGAGCCGAACAACTCGGTGGTCGTCAGAATCGGAGAGGCATCCGAAAGCCCCACCCCGGACTTCGATGGCGATGGCACAGTCGGCTTCCGCGACTTCATCATGTTTGCCCAGAAGTATGGAGCGGTTGCAGGAGACGGTTCCTACGAGGCCAGGTTCGATCTGGACTCCAACGGAGATGTGGGCTTCCGGGACTTCATCCTCTTCGCGCAGGTCTATGGCAAACCTGCGTCGGAGTTCGTAGCTCCCAAATACGCGTCCAAATCCGCATTGGCGCCTTCGTCGAACGCGACAGCAACACTCGACCTGGCCACCATCAAAAGCGCCGATCCAAACACGGTATTGCTCGATCTAAACTTGAGCAATGCCGAACAGGTATCCGGGTACAGTTTGCAGGTCGAATTTGACGCTTCGGCACTGGAATGGGTAAGCGCGGTCAGCCTTGTCGAATCGCGCTTCCACCTTGGCGGCACCGATCAGGCCGTTTCGCTCACAAAAGTGGACGAGGGCAAGCTGCTCCTCGCTGACCTGCTCACCGATGAGGTCCAGGGTAACGCACGACTGGTGCGCCTCACTTTCCGGGTACTCGACAAGACTGCTGGCAGCACGGTGGACATCAGCCAGGCGCTCATCTCTAACCCGGCGGGAGGGATCTCGCAGCTGCTGGGCGCACACACGGCCGATGTTCGCGCCATTCCCGAGACATTCGAACTTGGCCAGAACTTCCCGAATCCCTTCAACCCGGAAACCGTAGTACCTTTTGCCGTTCCGGAAACCGGAGACGTTCGGGTATCGATCTACAACGTCCTTGGACAGGAAATCAGGACCCTCGTCGACAACAACCTGCCGGCGGGATTCCATCGCATCGTCTGGGACGGAAAGGATCTTCAGGGAAAGACGTTGGCAAGTGGCATCTACTTTGTGAGAATGTCAGCTGAACGCTTCACGGATGTCAGGAAAATGATGCTGTTGAAATAGCGTCAAAGCACGATAAGCAAAAAGCGGGTGATGCCTGAGCATCACCCGCTTTCTATTTGTCCATTTGGCTGGCAGAACCTACATGAGTCGACTCGACAGGTCATCCAGGACTCCATAGATATCCGCTGTACCGTCCACTACCTCATTCACTGCGGTCTCGAAATCCAATGCGCCCAGCTGTTCGTCGACCCGGTCGATCATCCGTTGTCTGAGGCGTTCTCGCAACTCTCTCTCGGCCTGAACCTTTCGCCGCGTCAAGAAACCGCCAGTTCGTTTCCCTTGCGTCTCGAAAAGAATCAGCGCCTCGACCACCTCATCCACCCCATCACCGGTTCTCGCAGCGGTCCTCAGAACTGGAACCTGCCAATCCGACGTATCGTGCTGCCCTGCTACGAGATCCTGAAGCTCTGAACCCAAACCATCCGCTTCGGGTCGATCCTTCTTGTTCAGCACAATGATATCCGCCACCTCCAGGATGCCCGCCTTCAGCGCCTGAACCTCATCACCTGCCTCAGGGACAGTAACCAGCACAACGGCGTCCACCGAATGTGCGATCTCCACATCTGTCTGACCAACGCCCGCCGTCTCTACGATTACAACATCCTTCCCCATAGCCTCCAGCACGCGCATCGCGTCTCGTGCAGACCGGCTCAGCCCTCCTGGCACCCCACCATTGCCAATACTACGAATGAACACCCGCGCGTCCTGAGTCAGACCCTGCATCCGAATCCGATCGCCCAACAGCGCCCCCCCGGTGAACGGGCTTGTAATATCCACCGCGAGGATTCCCACCGATTGTCCTGCATCCAGATACCTTTTGCATATCGCGCTGGCGAGCGTACTCTTTCCTGCTCCGGGGGGGCCGGTGATACCAATTCTATATGCATTGCCTGTAAAAGGAAATAAAATCGGAAGGACCTTCTCGATCAGATCTTCACCACGGTCGATCAACGAAATCAATCGACCGGCCGCCCGAATATCACCGGCACGAACACGGGAAACGAGATCGCTCATTTCACCGCATCTTTGAGGAAGGAGATAATGTCGCCGGTATGGGTACCCGGCCCCCAGAATTCGGAGAGGCCCTGCGCACGCAGCGCTTCCCTTTCAACTGGCGGGATAATCCCCCCACCCACGACCAGAATATCTTCCGCATCCAGAGAGCGGAGTTTTTCAAATATTTTCGGAAAAATCGTCATATGCGCACCAGAGAGCGTACTGACCCCGAGCACGTCCACATCTTCCTGGACCGCAGCGGTCACCACCTCTTCGGCAGTCTGGTGGAGACCGGTGTAGATCACCTCCATACCGGCGTCTCTCAGTGCTCTCGCCACGACTTTTGCGCCACGGTCGTGTCCGTCAAGACCCACCTTGGCAACCATCACCCGGATTTTGCGTTCGGGCAAAGCTATCCTCCTCACAATCTGGTCTACGTGGAAAACCTGCGATGAAACGGGAAGGGAGTACTATGCAGCCAGGATATTCACGCGAGCGCCCAGGGCCGCGGCTGCGGCTGCCGGGTTCCCTCCAGCACCGCTCTGAACCCGCGCGGAATCCGTCTGCCGCTGTCGGATCTCGCTTTCGGTTTGCGCCAGTTCACGTTCGAGCCGTCGCTCTTGCGTTCGCAACTCGCGGGTTTCCGCAGTATTTGATTGTACCTGCGATTCGCGTCTGTTTTCATTTGTTCGTTGTGCGGTGTTCGCAGCCTGACGGGTATTCGCCCTAGTCTGAGTATCTGCATCTCTGAGGAGTCCGCGCTGAATTTCACGGGAATTGCCCTGCAGGTTATTCCTGATTTCCTCTGTTGTGTTCGCCCTGCTGATCTGCTCCGCGGAGGGCGCCGTTGCGTTGTCCGCATCCCGGAATGTAGTTGCGCCATTGCCTCTCGAAGCGTTCGCCACAAGACGAATCCGCGCATCGGCCCCGCGGTCAAGTGGTGGTGCCTCCGCTGCCTGCGTGGTGGACAAACCCGCCAGGCCATTTCCTTGTCCTCTGCCTCTGGACACCTGACTGGCCGCACTGCCCTCGTCCTCAGCGACACCCCCGGATCTTCCACGGGGACGACCCTCGCGAGCCACGGTGCGCAAGCGCTCGAAACGATTTACCGCTTCTGCGACAGCCGGATCCAACTCCCTCAGCCTGGCAGCTTGACTTTCGGAATCGGCATTGGCGTTTCCTCCGACCTGCGCGTTCTGAACCCCACCTGTTCTCGCCTGTCGGGCTGCTGTTCTGAGACCTTCAAGTCGAGCCAAAGCAGGGCTTTCTCGTTCACCACCCAGTCTCCCTGGACGTTCAACATTACGTTCGGCTCTGGTGCGCTCGATCCCAACTCCGGCTGACACCGGCCTGCGTGAGGCAACAGAACCCGTCCTGGAAGTATCCTCAGATCCCGTGGTCCGGGCAGCTTCGGTACGTGCGTTCGCGGCAGCTGTAGATGTGCCGGAAGGGGGGGGCGTGGATCCAGTTGCGCTTCCGCCACTTGCTGTCCGATCCCGGCCAACCTGAAGCCTCGTACGCACCTCGTCTGCCTGCTGCGAAGCACCGGGCGAGCCATCTCTGCCCGAAGCCCGCCCGGCCTGGCGGGTATCCGTATCCTGCGTGCGTTCGGCGCGGTTGCGCTCTTCAACACTCGCAGTGCGCGGCCGCTCAACTTGACTGGCGCCACGCCCCTGTACACGCTGAAAATTGACGCCGCAACACGTCCTGTAGAAAATCTTGAAACAAATATCGGCATCGCTACAATCCTCTAATAACAAGCCTCCACCGAAGTGGGCCCATAGCTTGTTCAACAGTTGGTAGCGTTCTATACCTAAAAAATAACCAAACCCTCAACTCGTGTCAAGTCAGTATAAAACAACCATTCATCACCACTTGACAGGTCTCGAACTCACAGCTTCGCGTCTTTGTCATCCTCTAAGGACAAACCATACGGGACTGGACCAGGCGATCTCGCCATCCTCCTGAATCACGCGGGCGAAATAATAGCAGGTGGAAGCGCCCCGACCCATATGCCTGGGGAGCGATATCGAGTCCAGATCCTGGCGATCCGTCCATTGAAAAGCAACATCGGAGCCTTCTCCACGATAGGTACACACCTCGATGTTGTTTCTCACCACCTCTATTCGATCGACACGCGCAGTACCGTTGACTTTCACATTCAGCAACCGTTCCTGCCTCAAGTCTCGGCTGCCCGCCGGAACCTCCACAATTCTCCCCATCTCGTGACCACTCACATCCATTCTGAGAATGATCTTCGGTCCTGTAGTAGCGAAACACCGCCGCTCCCGCATAGCTTGGAAAAGGGACTCCTGGGAGGCGGATTCGGAATAAACCCCGGTGAGCCCCGATCGATAACCCCTTCCGGGCTCGGCGCGAGGTGCGTCTTCCGCAATACCGAATCTGCTGTTGCTGCCGGCTGCGAACCCGGCGATAATACCTTGCGACAACACCGCGTGTACCGTTCGTTCCGGGTGCCTGAGCGGGTGCGTATCTGCACGCCTCGCACCCCAGAACTCACGATTTCCCCAGCAGGAATAGATCTCCAACAAATGCGATGACAGCATCTCATCACTTCCGGCATCGGGCACAGAATAGTGCAGCGGACCGGGACCGGACAAACTGGTATCCGGTGACGACTCCGTATGAAAGTGAAAAGACGTCTGGTCGAGCGTGGGAGTGGTGCCTACCGGCAACTCGAAATCAAGAGAGGATTGGAAATTCTCATCCTCCGGAAGGCAGGCATGGAGATCACCCCAAAACGGCGTGGACTCCCCAACCAAAACCGGATTGCTTTCGGCCGTCAACCCGGTTTCTGTTTCTGTCACATTGAGCCGGACCACACCGGACACATCAGTACCCAGACTTACGGGCAGGAGCACACCCTTTCCGTCCGAATCCTCCTGCCTGCTCGATGCGGGAATCTGGACACCAGGCGAATCGCTCAGGATGTTGAACCAACCGGTCCACCCCGAACACCGGTTGCCCATTCTATCCCGCAGGATCGCCCGCAGGGCCAATGGTGCACCCGGCTCCCCCTTGCTGGGTGCGGAAACCTCGAGTGACTCGGGTGTCCCACTGGTAACCACCAGCGAAGGGAAAACACGCAGAGGAAAAAATCTCTCGGGGTAAGCCCTGCCGTCGACACAAATGTAGACCTCGAAAGTCGACTTGCCGGAAAATGAAGAAGCGAAGGCCTTCCCTTGTGGGGATCCATACGTCAAACTGACACGATCTCCGGGCTTCAGGGGCGCCCGCTCAACAAACAGGGTCACCCCATTGGTTCGGCCCTGCCCGGTGTGCAAATCGAACTCCCCGGCCGTAAACGGGTCCACCAAAAGCGAAACCGCACTGGTCGCGGAACTCACGGTTGCACTTACGAAACCGGGCGCCAGCGGATTATCGACCTGGGGAGGTGAAAATCCCTGCGGTATCGAAATCCTGATGGCCGATCCCGGCGAAAGGGTCTCTTCCTCGAGAACCATAACCAGATTCCAGGTCCCGAGGTCTCCTGCACGGATCGGATCCGCGGGGGTTATCCCAATCAAGCCGTCGGCATATTTCGGGTCTGCCATCGTGTCTATTTACCTCAATAATGAAAGAAGAAAGGGGCGCTATTAGCGCCCCTTTAGTATAACTTCGCCCAGTATTCAAGTCAACGCATCTTTCCCTGGAACGCCCTGCATTTGAAACGCATTCTGCCCACCTGCCTACCCATTGAACGCCCTTGCGAACATGATGAAATCACTGAACCCGATCTTGCCGTCACCGTCCAGATCGAACCCACTCACAAAGCCTGCTGCCCCCTGTGTTTTTCCGAAAGCCTCCGCAAACATTACAAAATCCGCGAAACTGACAAACCCATCCGTATTGAAATCGGCGGACGCTCCAACGCCACCGTCATCCGATTCGGCCTTGAGGTCCACCAGATTCAGGACATCTCCCGGCTGGACACGAAACTTGATCCTCGCCTCCGTCTCGTGACGCGCCAGTGCACCCTGAACATCCGGCGTCACTGCGGCGAATGCGGAAAGCACATACGAGCCTGTCTCGAGATTTCCAAGGACAGATTTGCTAAAGGACTCCTTGAACACCAGAGAGTCGCCAGGCGTGAGGCTTTCCTCCCAGAGTGCGTCGCTAAACCCACGACCTTCCGACCACCTCCAGAGTTCGCCATCCGGACCGTCCAACACCAGATCGAATTGTTGACCGGATCGGTACATCATTTGGAGCGCTTCCTCTCCAGCATTCACCAACCTGTAGAGAACGGAAACCGAATCGCTACCCACATCCAGAGCCACACCGACCCTCAGACCTTTGTCAAGAGGTGAACCGGGTAAGGGGTTAGGCGGAGGACCGGGGGGCCACGCTCCACTTCCGTCCCCTTCCCGGTTCACCACGAACTCCTGCAAAACCTCGGTCTCTGAACGGGAAATGTGGATCGAATCGGACACAGCAACAGCCAGAAATCCGGCGAGCACGTAGGCCCCATCCTCACGGATACCGGTCTCCTGAAGCGTAATGCTTTCCTCAAAGGCATAGGTCTCACCTGGATCGAGGGTCATCTCCGTGACCACCTGGATAAAATCGATCACCGCAGACCAGGTCCAGACGCGTCCACCCGGACCGTCGATATAGAGATCGTATCTTTGCCCGGAGGGAAAAAACAGAACCAGAGGGGAATTCGACACATTCGTCAAACGGTAAGCTACCTCGATGGAGCCATCGAACACATCGCCATCCACCTTCATTTCGGCAAGCACCCTGCCCGAAGGCACACCGGGAGGCGAGATCCCGCCGTCCTGTTCTGTCGCAAATTTCACCACCGCCTCAGTCTGCGACCTGTCCAGGGCATCCGCTTCGTCCGCACTGACGGCGAGAAATGCGGTCAGCAGGAAGGAATCACCCGGTCGCACCCACTCCTCCTGCAATACGAATTGCATTTCGAATTCAGTCGAACCCCCTTCACTCAAGGTCCGGCTCTGCAAAACCTGAATGAACATCTGTCCCTCTGACCATTTCCACACCGGGCCATTGGCGCCCTCCAGAATCACATCGAACTCCTGACCGGATCGGAACATCAAGCTCACGTCTTCGCCCCGGTTCGTTAGACGATAACGAACCTTCACCGTATCACCCGGGGTGTAAAGCTGCCGGTCGGTTGCCAGTTCTGCCAACAGATCCTCGTGAAAAGTAGCGTGGGTATTCGGGAAACCATCGATCGGTGTGGGAATGGGGTCGATTGGAGGAGGAAGCACCACAAACGAATCGGGATCCACTGTCCCTGGCGGCAGGACCACCGAAGAATCGGGTAAACCAACCACTGTGGTATCCGCCGAACCTCCCGAGCCTGATACGCCCCTGCCGGCCAGTTCGTACGTCTGCGGACCCGCAAAAGTCTGTTCCACCCACTTGATCACACCCAGCCCGGGACCGAACCAGATCTCCAGCAAGCCCGCATCGGCAAGACTCGGAGAGGGCCGAATGGCCAAATGGAGACTCTCCTCTACCACACCGAACGGCAGCCGAACCACCTCCTCGCGGCTCACCACAGCAGCGACCGAACCCGCCAGGAGATCGCCTTCCGGGCCGCCGATCGTCCAGGACACATCTTTCTCTGCACCCAGGTCGAACAACAGCTCCCAGGAATCGCCGGACCGGTAGTAGACCTTCCCGTCATCGTCTTTTCTAACCACTCGCTCCCCTGAAAACCCGTCCCAAACGAAAACCACTCCTTCTGCCGACTCTTCGACATCGATCACCCGCACCAGCCGGGCGGTCTTCAGTGGACTGCCGGTGTAGGACCACGTCGAGCCTGCCGTGAGTGGAAAATAGTCATCACCTTCCGCTGCCATCGTTGGAGACCAGAAGGTCAACACTGCGAGAATCGAAATGCATATTCTGTACATCTGTCACTCCTCTTTTATGCGGCCTCAGGTTCCCGCCAGGAAACATCTACTTACCGGTTTTGTGTGCCCTGTCAGAAAGCCGTTTTCTAAGACGAATCAATGTAGAAAGGAGATCCTCGACTTCCTCCTTACTGAATTCCGTGTGGGCGCCGGTTTCCCAATTCGACACCTCAACACCCAATTCCGGTCGCAACGTACTGAATTCAAGCCCGCTCTGAATCCTGTCGTTCGGCAGCACCCTCCTGCCCTGGGGCATTCGTTCATCAAACAGTGTGGCTTCAGAGAGAAACTCCGATGCTGTGATTCTCAAACGAAACTCGGTCTTCAGATCTCCAATCTTTCGATCGAGTATTTCTATGGCAGATGCAGAATCCGGAACAGCCGATTCTCTGGCCTCCGCTGTCGTACTCAAACTGCAGAGTGCCAGGATGCTCACAGCCAGGAAGGTGGATGTATTCACGTTCATCACGTTACTCCAGGAAATCTATTCCATAAACAGTGGACCAGTTCCTTACATCTCGATCCAGTTTGCAAGCATTGTGCCATCGTGGGCGTCACCGTTCGACTTTTCCCCTATACTTATAAAAAACTTAGGTTTACGATCATCACCTGACGCATTGTTCAATTTCCTGAATCTACCGGATCTCGTTTACACTTCAGATTTCTGATATTCAGGGTCACTTCCTGACAGATTCCTGAAAGTGGACATTTGCCTGCCACCTTGTTTGTACATATATTCTGAAGTTCGCCGAAAGGATTCCCCAACAGGGTCCAACACATAAAAAGAGGATACGGAGATGATTTCAGACCAGGACAGGGAATTTTATAAAGAAAACGGCTATCTGGGCGTTGAGAATGTCTTGAGTGGAAACGAGCTCGACGAACTCCGTCGTGTAACGGATGAGTTCGTGGAAAAATCGCGGTCGATATCAGGAAGCGACACAATATTCGATCTCGAGCCAGGTCATACGTCCGAAAACCCGAGACTCCGCAGACTTAAAGATCCCGTGCATCAGCACGAAGTTTACAAAAACGCCCTGCATCATGAAAAGATCCTCCACATCGTCTCCCAACTCATCGGTCCCGATCTTCGGTGCAACGGACACAAGCTCAACATGAAATCCGCCGAATTCGGCAGCCCGGTCGAATGGCATCAGGACTGGGCCTTCTACCCGCACACGAACGACGACATCCTGGCAGTGGGTGTGGCGATAGACGAAATGACCGAGGCGAATGGCTGTCTTCTGGTCATACCCGAATCCCACAAAGGCAGGGTCTTGAGTCATCATCAGGATGGATATTTTGCCGGTGCGGTTACGGAAGAGGATTTCGGAGCAGAGAATGCCGTCCCGGTACTGGTCGGCGCAGGTGGCATATCCATACACCACGTGCGAACGCTCCACGGGTCTACGCCCAATACCTCCAGCAAACCGAGACGATTGCTGTTATTCCAATACTGCGCCGCAGACGCCTGGCCGCTTGTGCAACCGGTAAAATCCTGGGATGAATTCAACGCGACACTCGTATCTGGCCAGCCGACGCTCGAACCCAGAGTTCGGGAAGTCCCTGTTCGAATCCCCCTTCCCCCTGCGCCAAAGTCCGGATCCATTTACGAAATCCAGACCACTCTGAAAAAACCGATGTACTCCAAAAAGGCAGTTTAGACCCTCTACGAAAGTCATAAAGCGAATGTATCTCGACCATCTAAAAACCGCCTCCTTTCACCAGGACGGATACGTATTGCTTGAAAACGTATTCACGCCGCAGGAAGTTTCAATTCTGCTGAAAGCCGTTGAGGGTGGCTCGCGCGTGGCGGAAACGACACGGGAGACCACGGACGCGGCTGGCAGACCGGCGAAACTGGCGATTTGGCACGAACTCGGTGAAGACATCTGGACCGCCGTATCCACATGCCCGAGAATCGTGAACAACATCAGAATCCTGCTGGGTGAGGAAGCCGCCTTTTTCCACGGAAAAGTGATGCTCAAGGAGGCAAAAGAAGGTGGCGCGTGGGAATGGCATCAGGACTATGGATATTGGTACAATTCAGGCTTCATGTATCCGCATCTCGTCAGCGCCTTCATCGCCCTCGATGAATGCAACATTGAAAACGGGTGTCTCCAGGTCCTGAAAGGATCACATCACCTGGGTCGACTGGACCATATCAAAATTGGAACCCAGACCTGTACCGATCCACCACGGATCGCCCAGGTGGAGGACAAACTGGAACGTGTCCAATGTGAAATGTCACCGGGATCCGTCCTTTTCTTCCACTGCAATCTGCTGCACACCTCGGCGCCGAACACCTCCGACAAACACAGGAGGTCCTTCATCATCTGCTACAATGCGCTAAACAACCCGCAGCTTTCGGACAACAAATCAGCAGACCTCGTTCCCTGTCCCGTATCGGCCGATGACGCGATTCTCCAGTATGAGCAGTAGCTGCTGAAAAGTCCCACACCGGCCAGATCGACAAAGCCCCTGGATTTATAAAAATCCAGGGGCTTTCCCGTGCTCGGTAAAACGGATTGATTCACCTCATCTCGAGAACAAACCAATCCCGGACCGAAGCGGTTTAAGCACATCCTTAAGCCACGCGAATGCGGAATCGACATTGTCCGTCACCGCCATATCGGATGACTTCAACATATTCGTCTTCATACTCGAATCGAACAGGGTTGCGTGGATCACCTCGAACGTGGCCTCACTCGATTCGCTTCGTCGTTTGAATGTGAGGCCTGCAATCGTACCGCGACCGATTGCACTGTTTCCTTTTCCAATGGCGCCTGCCAGAGTAATCCTGTCCTTTCCCTCCCGATGGATCAGGAAGAGCGGCGCTTTGGCACCTTCTGACTCGAGGAAGTTTCTACCGGGCGCCCTGGCGTCCAGGAATTCATACGCGTCGGGATCAAACTTGATCGTCAATCCCCAGCCCTGCAGAGCAGACACATCCTCCAAACCGATCGACATCTTGACTTGTCCATCCCTCTGGTCATCCAGTCTGAATCCCAGGTGTGCACCCGAATTGACGCCTGTCGAAGTGGCGGACGTGTTGACTCGCCCCGAGGCCGGCGCATCGACCGCAACTCTGCCGAAGTCAGACGAAAGAATCACAAAATCTGCGAAATCCACACGATCGTCGGCATTCAGGTCGGCACGAAGATCGAAATCCGGCTCGCTCATCCCGGAACCAAACGCCTTGACCAGCACCACAAAATCGTTGAAGTCTACTGTAGGATCTGTATTGGCGAGGATCAGACCTCGAATCTCACTGCCTGCAGAGTCGTGATAAATGATCGGATCCTTGGACACCAGAATGGTCGCCTCCCCTTCAACCACCGGCTTCACACCTACGTGATCCACATCGATCAGCAGTGCATCCTCCAGCGCGAGGCGAGTTTCGGCAGACCGCTTGATGGCCCTGAAACGGAGCGTCGCCAGGGTGCCGTCGCCCGAAGCTCCAACTGGTGTACGGCCAATAATCGAATTGGCGAATCCCACTTCCCCATCGGAAATCTTGACCACCATATCTGTAAGGTAATCCTTCAACAGAGACCCGTTGGAAACGATCGCCTCCACGGCCACCTTGGTCGAATCGTAAGACAGGTGGACTTCATAGGTACGAACCGCGTGTGCGCCCACCACCTTCATTGTCACATCGAAGGAATCTCCTGCACGTACAACCTCCTCAGGGTAATCCGCAAGAAGGATCTTCGCATCCTCATTATTGCCCTCAACGAGTACCTGCTTGAATGCGGGGAACACCGGCCGCACGTTTCCAGCCGCACCGGTGTTGTCTGTTGTATTGGCAGTCGCAAAATCCTTGTCGGTTGCATTTACGATACTGTCCTGATTGATATCGGCAAAGGTGTTATAGCCGGCCTCACTCGACTGGAGAAAAATGGATGCATTAATTGCATTCACGTCGGGTGAACCGATCGAATTGTCGGGAATGCTCGCGCCGGTACTGTCCACGAACCCTGCCGCGTCTCCCGCCAGCAGTGCGGCACGCTGAACACCGTCTCCGTCACGCGTTGGGAGAACATCACTGAGATCCAACCCCGGGCCAACATCGATCGTATCGTGACCGGTAAGGTGCCGGGGAACCGACGCGATCAGGATATAGCGGCCGGATGGAATATTCTGGAGAACGAACTTGCCATCTGAATCCGTCGTCTCCACCTGCACACCAAACTTCGTGGGATCCGTATCATTCAACCCGAACTGTTGGTCGGTAATGGTGTTGTAACTCCCAACCTGGCGCAACATGAATGTCACGGTCGTGGCTGAATTGTCTCTCCCCTGGAGCGGAACCTTCCCGGTAATCTCGGCACGCCGATTGATAATCACACGGGTAGGAGGAGGAACCGTAGCGATTGCATTGACATTGTTCGCGTCCAGCATCTTCGTCACACGTGTTCCATTGTTGTCGAGACTGATCTCGGTCACCACAGTTGGGCTTCCGGTAAGGGTCTTCGCCCTTAGATTCGCAATGGCCAGTACGGCGCGACCATCGAAAAACGTCAGCCCATTTGTAACATCCGTGTAGATGAAGTCCAGCAACAGTCTGCCATCTATCACCAACGCGCTCTGTTGTACGTTGGCCGCATTGATACCGCTGTTTTCACCCAGGGAGTAGGGCTGTGTGCCCGCAGTGTTAGGATTCTGATCGATAGCTTCGAACTTGTCGGCGTCCATCGAAATGAAGAGATCTACCACATTGATCTGTTTCCCGGAGGGACTGACTTCCGGAATGATCGGGAACTTCAAAACCTCCTCTGCAGCGACCTCCAGTCGGGACGGCATAATAAATCGCGTGCTCGTCGACGGACTGGCCGGAACCGTGCCGATGAACGTGATCGTCCCGGGGGCCTTCACCATAGGAGAATACGCGCCGAAGTTCGTTTGCTGGATACCACTTCCGTTAACCGCGTCCGCCACCGACCCGTCTCTGCCATCGTCGATCGCGAAATATACATTGTATGTTTCCCCTACTGCGCTGTTCGTCTGCAATGCCAGAGTACCGGAGGATCCGCCGATTCCCGCAGTGTTGAACAGGTTGTTCCGCATCCGGTTGCCCACCAGCACGAACGAGGTGTCTACTCCCTCATTCAACTCGATTTCTTCAACAAGCGATCCGTCGCCGGAATTGCCCACCCAGAATCGATGAACCTGGGTGAAGCTGGTGATGGATCCCCACGCGGTCACTTCTCCGAAATCTGCCGAAGTCAGCAGCACCCGTATGTTGGGTGAGTCATTTCGACTGTTGGGCTCTACCCGTCCACTCGTCCCCACAGGAACTGCGGTCAGACCACTTGCCTCTTCATTGTCGACATCCATTGCTTCCCACGAAACCAGGACCGGTTCGTCCACGGTTACAATGATGTCACGTGAGGGTTCAAGGGGCCTGATGTAGGGTGGATTCTGGAAACTGATCGCCATCGATGTGCCTGCGGAACTCAGCGTTCCGGACCGTGTCAGCGACATCAGCCGTTCAGCGTTTCCGCCCTTGAAGAAAAGCGTGTAGACATAGTACCGAACCCCGGTGCGCGGGACCGTGCCTTCCGGGGACAGATACGTCCAGAGGTCCCAGGTGAGCTGGTTGTCGAATTGCCCATCGGGATCTTCCTGAATCCTGCCGATCTCGTGCGTATCTGCCCGGGACTCCGTGATGTCATTCAGAAGATCCGAACCGTCGGAATTGCCGCTTGTGTAGGCCTTGCTCCCTCTGGAATCCCTGAAATCTGAACGTGTGCTGTAGTAGAACGCAATGGTCGCGTCGTCATCGATATCCAGATCACCATTCAGGCCCTGCTCGCCCCAGGAAATGGTGACATATCGCTGGGCAGGACCGGCAATCAGATCTTTTCCGTCCGCGTCGGTCTGCATCTGCGACACGTCGATACCCGTAACCACATCCAGATCACCGTCACCGCTGCCGTCAAAATCATTCAGCGAAAAAGTATCGGCCGTGAGTTCCGGTGAATGCCGAACGGAAAGCTGGGTCGAGGTGGGACTGGTGATGAACGGGTCGTTGACAACTTGAGTGAGGCTTCTGCGAACACCATCGGTCGCAGCGAAGTAGACCGAATAGCTTCCCTCGGGAATGAAGGCGGTCACCAGGTTTGTGGCAGAATCTCATACCACCGGATTGAAACTGAGCTTCCGGCTGTTAATCGTCAACGTGTCTGTTCCAGAAACCTTGATTGCACTACCGAGACTTTCAATGGAGGGCGATTCTTCCCCAAAGTCATTCAGCGTGAGTCCACTTTGGGTGGACAGGAAAATATTCATTCTGAAATCGGCAGGATTGTCGGAATCCTCAGCCATAAAGAGCAGATCCAGCGAGGAGATCGCGTTGGGAGTCAAGCCATTTTCCACACTGTTGAAGGCATTCCCCTTCGCGATAAACGAACCCGTATCGATCGTAATGTCCCGATTGTCCTTCCTGTTCACGTCGACGTCTGCCATCCCGATGATATCGCTGGGAACTTGAATGATCCCGGTATTGTCGAAGCTGTCCCCGTTGTCTACATCATAGTCCCATCCCACCACCACAAACTCTGGCGGGTGCTGGATCAGCAGGGGACCGCTCCGCCCAATGAAAAAGTCAGCAGAGAACGTACCGCGCTTTGTTGGATCATATCCCTTCTTCGCGCTGCCTGTGCCCGTATAGGTGGAAGATGGGTTACGGCCCTGGCGCCGGATCAGCGAGCGCATAGACGTAATAGACCGCATCGTCTACCGTTCCACCCAGAGAGATGACGCCATTCACGCTATCCCTTCCCGCGGCGGCGAACAGCGTAACGAAATTCTCCCTGATAAACGTGTTGGGAATATCCCTCTCCCTCTGCCGGGTGCCAAGCAGAGGACCACCACCTGTACCGTCAGACATCAAGGAGGCGAAGGCTACAGGATCGAGATTCTGCGGTCGCCTGACCAGAGCGGAGTCTTGTGAGAGATAAAAGGTATAGAGTACATCTGTTCGGGTATCCCCAAACCCGGCTGAAACCGAAAGTCCGGATATCCCGGTATGACTCGGATCTGGCAGACCCGCACTGGGAAAGGCGAGTTTGTAGAACCGGCCGCCCCCTTTGGTAGTATCCCCCACCGTCGAATCTGGTGAAGAGAATGAAACGGTTCGGATGGGCCGGTTTTGATGCTTGGCCACCCGCACATTGGTATCGGTGAGGTTGGAACCAGCCGAAAAGTCGACGGTATAGCTCGTGTCGACCTTGCCACCATTGGTGACTGCTGTAAAGGAGGTCGGCGTGGTGAGATCGAATTCCACGGTCACCTTGGATCCACTCAGAATTCCGGAAACAAGCGTAATGCCGAACGCAAGGCGATTGCTGGCGGGAGAGCCGGCAAAGAACGACCTGAGATTCGATCCACTCGTCGTCGTGGTCACGGAATTCGTCACCACGGCCAGTTCTGCTGGAATCGTAATGGTAAACGCCCTGCTCTGCGGAATGGGACTCCCCGTCAGGGTAATATCGAACCGCTGGTGATATTGGTCACCGGAGACGGCAGCGATCCCGTTGGGAATCTCGTCCGGAAACAACGTAATGGTCTGGGCACGTACGGAGTTCACCCCGAACAGCAGCGAGCAGACCATCACCAGCAGATTTAGCTTCCGCAAATGCATATTCACCTCAGATAACCCCTGACTCTCGGAAGTTGGATACCTCCCCCTCTCTTACTATCGGCAGAAAGGTTGAGTATCTTTAGCCAAATATGTGAATTTTTGTAGAAAAAACCAAAAACGCCCATTTAAAGGGCGTTTTTGGGGTAATTTTCTCTTCTGAATCCAGGCAGCGCATCAGTTCATACGGGCTCGAATCGTCTCTGCCACTGCCCGTCCGAGTATGCTGGAACCCTCCTCAGAAAAGTGAACTCCGTCCGGAACCAGGATCTTGTCTTTCCCTGCCTCGTTGACCACATCATACAAATTGTTAACATGAATGCCCACTCTGTTGCAGATGGATTTCGCCAGTTCATTGTAGGCGATCACGTCTGCTTCGAAGCGATCGAATCCCTTCCGTTCGTGATGCCACATCTCATTGACCGGTGTCGTCTGTGCCCAGATCACGGTGGCGTTGCTGTCGCGCAGCAGACTTTGCAGAATCTTCTCAACATTTTCCGCGTACTCCTCGGGCGGTATAGCCTGCCGCTCCTCACCGAACTCCTTCTTGAGATCGTGTAACCCGCAATTGATGTGAATCAAATCGGGTTGACGCGAAATCGCCCACGCCTCCAGGTGCTCTAGAATATTCCCACTGTTTCCTCCATTTGGGCCGGGCGCCCACACCTCTGCCTCCCCTTCCAGTTCCTGGCGAACGGTCTTCTCATATCCCATTCGAATCGAATCACCGATCAACGTAACCTGCTTCATTCCGCCCTCCCCTGCGTGTCATATTAATGAATAGACTCATCCGGCGCGCACCTGAGCAAATTATAATCCCAGAACGCCCGCGAGCACCGGACCCAGATTCTCGGCCATCCGGGCGAACCCCAGATCGTTCGGGTGTCCTCCGTCGACCGCGCCGTCCGTAAAATCACGCCAGAGATAATCTTTCGCCTCCAGAAGATACGCCAAATCATCCCCTCCGTCATTCCGATTGGCGACCGCTTCGGAAATGATGCTGCGTTTCGCATTGACCCCGGCCTGGTGTCCGGTCGACCACAGCTCAGCATTGTAGAAAATCGGGGTGGTCGCTAGAACAGGAATCTCAGGCCTCCGGTCCCGCAGCGTGTCCAGAAACGGCACGAATCTTTCGTCCAGCTCCTCCACCGAAGTATTCTGCCCAACATCCAGCACAAAACAGCAGGCGTCTATCTCCGCGAGCGCTTCGGCGACTTCGCGCTCACACTTCCCCTTACCGCTGAACCCGAAATTCGCGTAATCCAGATTCAGCGCTCTCCCCACCATACCCTGATAGCTCAGACCCGGTCTCGAAGCGCACCCGCCCTGTGTGATCGAGGTCCCGTAATACACAACCGGACGGTCCAGCCTGAAGGACGACGGAGACTCGAAACTGGCGCCTTCGTCCAAACCGATCTCGAGAATTTCCACCGGACCGTATAGCGGGAGGTAAATGCAAATATCCCTGAACTCGCTGGGTGTTCCGGAAAACAGGGACAACGTCACCTCCCCACCCTCCGTACCCGGGATCTTCGCGGACCAGCACTCGCCGTTCACGTAAGTAGATATCCCGTGCGCCGTGTACTGGGTCATATTCGTACGGATCGACAACGCGGGAAACCGTGCCCGCACAGAGAGCGCGCCCGTGTCACTCCTCAAACGCAAGCGCCCACCCGCGGTCTGCTTACCAGCTTCGAAAACATCCGTGGGCATCTTGTTTTGCATTCGGTCTGGGAAGCGCCACAACCGCGGAGACGTCTCCTCGAACCACGGAAAACCGCACACTTCGACCGATTCTTCTGGAAATCCGATCCATCTCAAACCGTCCTTTTCATCTGCTCCCATTCCAACCTCCCTTTATCGTTTCAATTCGAGTGTGGCGTCCACCCTCGGGCGGCGCCCCTTCACCATCCAGCCAAAGCGACCCAGCGCGTGGCCGTCCAGCTGCCGATTCGCCGGATTTCGATAGCCCAGGCGAACGGCCCGGCGCCAGCTGTTGGATCTGTTCAGGTCTGAACCGTGAATCGTCCACAGATGAAACAGCACCACATCTCCTGCTTCAGCGGGAACAGGAACAGTGTCCGCAAGTGTGTATTGATCGGTAGGCAAGTGTGGCGCGCCGTCCCGGATATGCTCCAGGGGACCTTTTTTGTGACTGCCCGGGACGAATCGCAAACAGCCCGCTTCTTCCGGTGACGCGTCCAGGTGGATAATCGTGTCCACATACCCCGAATCAGCGTGGGCGAAAAAGGCGTTATCCTGATGCAGCGGGAACGGACTGCCCACCTCCGGTGGCTTCGCGTGCAGCGTGGTGTGGTGAAGCTCAACGTCGTCCCCCACCAGATCCGACACCGCGTCCACCAGCCGGCTGTCGGAAGCGAACCCGGACCAGATCCGGGAATGAAGATCATTGATCGCGACCAGCTTCGCTGAAGCCCGTTGGGAATCGTCCATATACGTCTCCCGCCAGGGTCCCTGCCAGGCAGCATCGTGATCTGCCCACGTGTCAAAAATCCACTCCATCTCCGTGGACATCTGCTCGAGATCGTCGGCGTCGAAAACGGCTGGCACCCTCAGAAACCCGTTCTCCTCATAGCTCTGCTTCTGTTCTTCGGTCAGCATTTGGCCATCTCCCGCTGCGTGACTGGAAAATGAAAAGTCCAGTCGACTGAAAAATTCAAGCTTCCATTTCTTTGATTTGATGTTATTTCCAGTAATGCCTTATTTATATGCAGTTATATCTATACTCAGCTTCAAATTATCCAACTAAATTTATCATATAGTATTACATCATATTATTTACTATACTTCGTATTCCTCCCACGATCCGATACACCCGTGTCCCCTTCTAATATGCAGCACACCTTTGGCCGGTTCAGCGATATATCCCGAAACCGAATGCATCCCCTTGGCCCCGTGCCTGCAAATGCCGGCGGGATCTCCTGAGTGATCGGCCAGAATCTCTTTCATCACATCCACCGTGAGCCCGCCAAGGTGCTCATCGATCAACTCCCCGACGCGATCCAGTCTGGGGCAGGAATCCTTCAGCGTATTGTCTTCGTGCTTCAGAAATCCCTCGGTCAAATAGTGGTTCGTGTGCAGCAGCACATCCGGATTTTTTCCGAAATATCTGGACACATCGTCGGACCTGATCTCGACATCGGCGATCTCCCCAGAGCCGCTGCAGAACACCATATTTCCCGCAGAACAGGCCGGGTGAGACGCCAGAATATCCACACATTGGTCCAGATTTTCCTGCTCGAGACACACGCGCTTCAGCGGGTAGTGCGGCAGCGCCAGCCGCCACGGGCAATTGTAGAGTCCGTTCGCAAAGTGGGCGATCCCCAGGGAATTCATCCCCGAATATCCTAGCTGACCAGCGAACGTGAACATCACCACTCTGGGCCTGTTGTCCGATGGTTTCAGGTGAAGCACGATACCCACGTCACTGAACTCCGGGGGCAGATCCTGATTCTGTCCTGCCAGCGCATTCCCATCGGCTGTAGCGCTGCCAGTAACAGCAAAGGCCGTGCACCCTTCGGTCGATCCGCTGTGCGCTGCCTCGCCCCGGGCCTGACACAGCAGGGCCTCCTCGAAACTGATCTTTGCGCCGTCGGCCAATCCCCGAATCTCTTCCATCAACCCGGCGCTCAACCTTTCAATCAGCGGTTGAAACGCAAGGGCATTCCTGCATAGTTCATCTCTGGGTTTACGCGTCTGGCGCTCGATCCAGAGCACATAACGCGCAATCAGGTCCGAGGCCTGCGCGCCGTGCGCATACCCCATTTCATAACTGCTACCGGACGCGACAATCAGCGGAAAAGTCTGTTTGCTCACTGCAAAGCCTTTCTTCGAAAACCTCCTGGCGGGTCGGAATTCCTTTCGATCAGTGACGCGTGGGCAAGATACAAACGATCAATTACGGGTGCAAGAGCACAACGTCTCGTCTTCAGTGAGACCCCACGGTCTATTGACATCTCCCGCGATCCCCCTCATATTTCTAACCATACGACGCACTGCCAGAATCGTATCCTGTAGGGAGTACACTTACTTATGGCCCCCGACGAGAAAGATACGGCAATTGAAAAAGGGCGTGGATCGGAGCCTTCCGAACAGAAGGAAACGCCCGCTCCTCCAAAGAATCACCTCATTTTGAATGGCGTCAGATTGCCCTGTTTTGTCAGGGCAGCCGTCTACAAGTCAGGCCTTGCAGCGGGTCTTGGGATAAAAACGACCGATCCCGAAGCAATGGCAGGCCTCCTGCAGGATGAGGTCAAAGCCGAACTCATCCGAAGCCTGCTCAGAACACAGGTCGACGAGGAACTGTCGCGCCGGGAGATCACGTACGGGGTAAAGGACGAAGAGATCGTTGCAGCGATCCAGGAATTTATGGAGCGGGCCTCTGCGGGCTCGGACGAAATGTCTACCCGGATTGTTGCGGAAGGGGAGGCCCCGGAGGCAGACAAGCCCGGCAGACTCGAATACGCACTCAACACGGGTGGCCAGCCGATCCACACGCTGGGACAGGCCGATCAGCTCAAATCCAGAAGCAAGATCAGACAGGTCAAAGAAAAATATGTGCTGGTAACGCACCACCCGCCTGAAAGCGGCAAAGAAGGGTGCGATGTACGAGGCGAGAAAGTGGAGCCCGAACACCACTCCGGGGATGTGTCCCTGAAGAACATTGCCGGTGCGAATACCGAAGTAAGGGACAAAGAACTCCTCGCCACCATCACAGGTGTTTGTCGCGAGGATGAGCACGGAAAAGTAAGGGTCATCCAGGAAATGGAAGTAGAGGAGGTGAACGCCATCACCGGCGACTTGCCCAGAGCCGGTGTCGCCGCCACCAACTTCCTGGTCAAACAGGGCGTAAAATCCGGGTTCGGAATCTTCACGTCTGAGGACGTGTTTGTGGGTCAAGCCAGGTCCCCGGGAACATTGGAAAAGAACGCCCCTGTTCGTGTCAGAAATCTGGCTGTAAACGGTCAGGTTGCAGGCGATCGGCTTCCCAAGCCGTATCTGGCCGGTGAACTGAACAATCTTGAAAGTTCGGAAAAGAATGAGATCACACACCAGATGGAAAAATCCACAATTGAAGCGGAGGGAATCGTCGCTGCCAGGGATATTCTGGGCGGGCGGTTGATCAACGCCAACCGCATCATGATTCAGACCCACTGCTATGGCGCCGCGCTGAATGCAAAGCAGGACATTCTGGTCGACGGCAATCTTTCCGGTGGCGTCGTATCATTCCGCAGCAAGCTTCAGGTGATGGGAAACATCGGAGACGAAAAGGGTAGTGCCACCCACGTCCGGCTCTCTTCAGAGGACGATGAAGACGAAAACAAGGACAGATTCAAGGAGGACATTCAGCAAAGCAAAACCATACTGGAGACGCTTACGGAAGAACTGGGAACACACCTGGAGGAATTGGAGAAGCGTGTTAAAAAGAGCACCTACTGGGCCGCCCTTTACAATGGAGAAAAAAAGGCACCCAACGGCGCAATCGAAACCCGGTTGCTGATGCAGTTTCTCCAGGCGGTAAAAAGAAAATCCACACTCGAAGAAGCAATTGAAGATCGCAAAAGGGAGATCGAAGACTGGGAGAAGATATCAAAGGAGGGGAAAGAGGACGCGGGCGACGAAGAATCTGGAATGCACATCATCGTTAAGGGATCGATATATCCTGGATTCACCGTTGAACAGGTTAGTGCGCTCACGGCTCAGGACGCCGAAGCAAAGGTTCAACTCAAGACAGGGAAGGACAGAAACGACAAGCCCCTCAAGGAAATCAAACAGCAGCTGACCGAAGCGGTCAACGCCTATGTGGAACCGTTAGCAGAGAAGATAGAGGAACAGAAACAGGCGATCGACAAAATGTTTGAAGGTCGGGAGAAAACACCTGAGGCTCCAAAGATACCGAACAAGGCCTTCCATACCGAACTCACATTCTCAGCCACGGAAACTGAAACCGCACAGGAGGGAGGACAAAAACTGCCGGTAGACGGTATCCTCTTCGTAAATTCTCGAGATCCCCAGTCCTTCTTTCTGAAAAGAATCTGGAAGGTGAAGGACCCGCTGAAGAATGTCGACATCTCCATCGAAGAGGACGAGAGTGGGTGTCAGGTGAAACACGCAAACATCACAATCGAGCCCACCGCTTGGCAGAAGGATCCCCAGGTGCGGGAACAGCTCGAAACGATTCACATACTGGGAAGGTCCGCGGCCGAACATCTGCTGGATTGATCAGAACGCGTGATTGGGAGGATAATGAATGGGAGTTTGTGCGAAGGACATTATGACGGCAGACGTGGTCTGTGGTCTTGACACACTCACCGTGCAGGATCTGGTTCATCTGTTGAGAAAGCACCAGATCACCGGAGTGCCTGTTCTGGACAGCGAAGGGGCGCTCGTAGGCGTCGTCTCTACCACCGACATCATCCTTCACGACGAGGACTTCGGCGAGGGTCCTGTCCTCTCATCGGACTATCACCGGCAGCTCGAGGTCCGCGACAACACCTTCTGGGACGAATTCGCGCTTCACGACGTCGAGCACCTGCTGGTAAAAGACATCATGTCCACCGAGGTCTGGTCAGCCGGTCTGGAAACACCGGTCGAAGAGCTGGTGCAAATCATGTACGACCACCGGATTCACAGGATCCTCATCACGGACAATCATCGCATCGTCGGTATCATCAGTACGATGGACATCTTCAAAGCAGTGATGGATCAAACCCTCTCCTGATCGCCCGCCCTGTCTGTCAACTGCGCACGGTGAACTCCGCAACCACATCCTCATCCAGCTCAATGCCAATCCCCGGACCCTCCGGCACACGCGCG
>CAVOEZ010000004.1:0-24463 GCA_963694355.1 Latescibacteria bacterium UBA2968
AACTCGTCTTTCCGATCCGGTGGCAGTCCTACGGGCGATTCTACAGATATGAAAAACCCCAGCGCGGCAGGGGCAGGTCGTTCTTTCAGTGGAATGTTGATCTTCTGGGCAGCGAAGCGTGCACGGCGGATGCTGAAATCATTACAATTGCTTGTAACCTATTAAAAGAACTTGGCTTGAGCCCAGACCAGGCAGTCATTCGTGTGAACGACCGGCGCGCCCTGGAGTCGCTCCTTCGTGAGCGCCTGGATATCTCGGAAGATGAGATCCGGCCGCTTTTCGGACTCATCGACCGTCTGGACAAACTTTCCCCTGAGAAGATATCGGCGGCAATGACTGAAATTGGATTATCTTCCGCCCAACAGAATGAGTTTACTGACCTGCTTCGAACCACGGATACCTCATTCTCCCCCTGGCTGCAACAGATCTTTGGTCATCTGGAAACCAATGGTGTAGCCGATTATGTCGCCCTTGATCTCCGAATCGTGCGAGGGTTCGACTATTATACCAGTACGGTCTTTGAGGCCTGGGCCAAGTCTACGCTTCGCAGGGCCCTGTTCGGGGGTGGGCGTTACGACAACCTCACCATGCAGGTGGGCGGAAAAAAGGAGGTCCCGGGCGTGGGTTTCGCTGCGGGTGAAATGGCACTAACCGAACTGCTCAGGGAAATGGATTTACTCCCGGAAGTCAGCGCAAAATGTGCCGATATATTTGTCACCGTGTTTTCCGAGGAACTGGCCCCCGAGTCAGCGCTGCTTGCAAACAGTCTGAGGAATTCTGGCCTTTCTGTAGAACTGGCCCTTAATGTCTCCCAACGATTGGACCGGCAGTTCAAATACGCGCATCGCAAGGGTATCCCGTTCGTGGCCATTCTGGGTCCGGATGATCTCGATTCGAAATCCGTTGTGGTGAAACGCCTCTCAGACGGCAGCCAAACATCACTGCCTGTTGCAGACCTCGGGCAGATCAGGTCGCACATCACACAATTCGCAGCTGCATGAAGCGGGCACGCTTGATAGCCCGCAACACCAACAGGAGCGTATCAAATGGCCGAAGCCCTGGGTGACTGGAAACGCACCCATACCTGCGGAGATCTCCGATCGGGAGACATTGGCAAAGAGGTCACCCTTATGGGTTGGGTGGCAAAACGCCGCGATCACGGAGGGGTGATTTTTCTAGACCTCAGGGATCGCAATGGTCTTACGCAGGTCGTGTTTCGTCCAGACGTTAATCCCCAGGTGCATCAGAAGGCCGAAGCCATTCGAAGCGAATTCGTTCTGGCCGTAGTGGGTAAAGTCGAACCCAGGCCTGAAGGTATGGCCAACCCCAACATGGATACCGGCGCCATAGATATCGAGGCCTCGGAGCTGCGAATCTTGAATGAAGCCGAGACACCGCCATTCGCCATCGAAACTGGCATCGATGTGAACGAGGAGCTGCGTCTTCGCTATAGATATTTGGACTTAAGACGTCCCGATGTTCAGTCCGATATCATCTTGCGTCACCGAATCGCCCAGGCCACACGTAGCTACCTTACGGAATCCGAATTTCTGGAGATCGAAACACCATTTCTCATGAAAAGTACCCCGGAAGGTGCAAGAGATTACCTCGTGCCCAGCCGGGTGAACCGTGGAAATTTCTATGCCCTTCCCCAGTCGCCACAGACATACAAGCAGTTGTTGATGGTGGCCGGATTCGACCGGTATTTTCAAATCGTCAGGTGTTTCCGCGATGAGGACCTCCGGGGAGACAGGCAGCCGGAGTTTACTCAGATCGATATCGAGATGGCTTTTGTCACAGAAGACGATGTGATGGGGCTTGCAGAGCGTTTAACACGCCATCTGTTCAAGCTTATTCTGGATCACGAAATACCGTCCTCCATCCCGCGCCTCTCCTATCACGAGTGTATCGACAGGTATGGCACCGACCGGCCTGACACCAGATTCGGTCTGGAAATAGTGGATCTCGAGGCGGCTGCAAAGGCCTCCGAATTCAAAATATTCCAGAGCGTGATCGAATCAGGCGGCCAGGTCAGAGGGATCAATGCCAAAGAGTGCGGATCCTTCTCGCGGAAGCAAATCGATGACCTCGGCGCATTTGCGGGCCAGTTCGGGGCCAGAGGTCTGGCGTGGATCAAAGTGACTGATAAAGGATTGGAGTCTACAATTGTAAAATTCTTCCCCGAGCAAGCCCAGACGCTACTCCGGGAATCGATGCGTGCACAGCCTGGCGATCTGCTCCTCTTCGTGGCGGATGAGCCGGGAATTGTGGCCGAGGCGCTCGGGAACCTGAGGTTGGAGCTTGCCAGAGTGCTGAATCTACAAAAGCGTGATGATTATTCTTTCTTGTGGGTTACTCAGTTCCCGCTGGTTGAATGGGATCCGCAGGAGAAGCGGTTTGTAGCCTGTCATCATCCATTCACCTCCCCGCTCGAACAGGATTTGGAGACAATGGAGTCCGATCCGGCTTCGGTCAAGGCGCGTGCCTACGACCTTGTGCTTAACGGGAATGAGATCGCAGGGGGAAGCGTGCGTATTCATCAACGGTCTGTTCAGGAAAGAATGTTCAGAATGCTTGGCATCTCCGACGAAGAGGCCGAAGAGAAATTTGGCTTCCTCTTGAACGCATTCAGGTATGGGGCCCCGCCCCACGGGGGTATCGCCTTCGGCTTCGACCGACTGGTCGCACTTATGGCCGGAAGAGAATACATCAGAGATGTGATTGCATTCCCAAAAACCAATACGGCCTCCTCCCTGATGGACGGTGCCCCGTCTGAAGTTGACTCGACCCAGTTACGTGAGCTCGGTCTGCGAATCATTGAGGAATAAATCACCACCGAAACGTTGCGCGGCAGGGTGATAGGACTTTGATCTATGTTGACTTTTTGCTTGACTTTAGCATATTGATGTAGTAATTTTGGTCGGGGAAATCGTGTAAAGTTATGGCCCCTTTTCAGGGTCATCCCAACGGAAACGCGCCTGTTTCTATATCCGGGCTATGTCGATGTTTTTGTAAGGTTTAACACTGTCCAAGGAGTATTTACGCTATGATTAAGCGAAAACTGCTAAATAAGGCGGTTGGTGTCGGTCTTGTTGTGGCACTGGCGTCGCTCCCCCTGCTTTCCGGGTGTGTTTCTATGGCCTCCCAGGAGCAACTGACCATGCTCGAAAATGCCCGGAAAGCTGCTGAAGCAGCAGAGGCCGATTTGGTTTCCTGCAAGCAGAACAAGGCAAAACTCGAGAAGACCTTAGCTAAGAAAAAACAGACGCTTAAAGAGAAAACCGCAGACCGTGATGCAGTCAAGAAGGCTCTGGAGAACTTTTAATCAAGCTCGTGATGTAGAAAGGAGTTCCTGGTGATGCAAAATCGAATTGGATACCTTCTGGTCTGCGTTGCTGTCACTGTACTGGCACTCCCCCAAATGGGGTTTGCGCAGGACGGATTGACTTACGAAGACTATAAGGTACAGCTCGCCCAGTATGAAAAACGGTCGACTGTCGCCGCAAAATCTCTCGCAGACTGTAAGGCTGCGGGTGAAGCGCTGAGTAAAAAAATCACAGATACTGACGCTAGTATTGCTGCAATTATGCAAGAAATCTATACCCTTGTTGAATCTGATGAGGCAGGCGTTCGAAACCACATGCGTAAACTTGACGGAATTGAAGCTCAGCTGATGGGCATGATGAATCTTTCGGATTCAGACCTTTTCGACAAGCGAGATGAGTTTGACGGCCTTGTTGAAACCGTCAAGACTATGAAAAAGAACAGGATTTCGGTTATACCGGCTGCAGCCAATAAGGTTAGAAATATTTCGCAGTTGATTGATCGAATCCAATCGCGAATGCCCGCAAAGCGAATCAAAAACTACACGGTACTCAAAAACGATAGTCTTTGGAAAATTGCGAAGAAGCCGGATATCTACGACAATCCCTACCTGTGGCCCCGGATTTATGTTGAAAACCGCGGCACCATCAAGAATCCGGATCTGATTTATCCCGCATCCGTAATTAAAGTCCCGTTCGGAGTAGATCGCGGTCAGCATCTTGTCCTTCAGGGTCATTCCTTATCCTCCATAGCCGCAAAGGTCTATAAGGATGCTTCCCAGTGGAGTAAGATTTATCAGGCGAACAAGGCACAGATCCTGAATCCCAACCTCGTTTTCCCGGCACAGGTTCTGGACGTTCCTGCAAACTGATGCCCATCCCCTGCATCAAAGGGGTAGGTTGTTTTGAAACTATGGAATTATTGAAACTCGGTTGATTATCAATAGAGAAAGCTCTCGTTCTCCGACCACGGCCAGGACGAGAGCTTTTTCTATATCAGCAGTTCGGATCCCCTACAATTCCAACTGGAATAAGGCAACTATCGATTGAAGGACCTAACGCTTTCACACCAACTCTCAATTCAGGGAATCGATCAACTTACCCTTTACGGCCACAACGATGCAAATCTTCTGGCCCTCGAGGATAGATATGGTGTCAGGTTAACTGCGAGGGGTGATGTCCTTACTGTTGATGGCCCAACACACAAGGTTCAGCACGTCTCCACCCTCCTGGAGGAGATGATCGCCTGCATGCGAAAGGGCGAGCCAGTCGATTCTCTCGATCCCGTACTTATCAAAGTTCCCGACAGTCCAGAAGATTCCAGGGTTGTTCTTGTTACCAAGAAGAATCTGATCCGTCCGCGCTCCCGTACCCAGGCCGACTATGTAGACGGCATCGGTGAATTCGACATTGTATTTGGGATTGGACCGGCGGGCACAGGCAAAACCTATCTGGCTGTAGCGTGTGCCGTTGCGGCACTGAAGGAAAAAGAGGTTTCCAGGATCATCCTGACGAGGCCCGCGGTGGAGGCCGGTGAAAACCTGGGCTTCCTTCCTGGCGACATTCAGGACAAGGTAGACCCCTACCTCCGCCCGCTTAATGACGCCTTGGGGGAAATGATCTCCAGTGAGCACTTGCAGCACCTCATTGAGGCCCATACCCTGGAGATTGCTCCGCTGGCGTTCATGCGGGGCCGTACACTCAACAATTCCTTCGTAATCCTGGACGAGGCCCAGAACACCACCATCAGCCAGATGAAAATGTTCCTCACCCGATTGGGCACGAATTCGAAGGCCGTAATCACGGGCGACATCACGCAAATAGATTTGCCCGAGGAAACGGAGTCTGGCCTGGTCCACGTACAGGAAATCCTTTCACACATTGAGGCCATTCGTTTCGTATATTTCTCGGAGAAGGATGTGGTCAGGCATAGTCTGGTTCAGAAGATCATTACTGCCTATGACTCCCACGACAGAAAAGTAGATGGACAGAAAAGAAGGGTAAGCGAGTTGGAGCAGGTAGAACCACAAGAGGGCAACTGACATATGATGCGCAGCAGTCGGAGGCGGGCGAATTACAGCGGCCTCCTGGGTAGAGAACATGGTGGAAGAAACGCACGGGGCAAAAAGGGCAAACGCAGGATTTCCGCCGATTCGGTCTTGCGTGGCGCGATATTTCTCGCACTTGTAGGGCTTTTGACTCTTTTCTACCCGGCAACCCGCCAAAGTTACGAATACAGCGCATTCCGCGAAGGTACAATTGCGCCTGAGGAGGTCATTGCACCAGAGACCTTCAAGGTTCGGAAAAACAAAGAGGAATATGATAGAGACATCGGAGCCGTGCGAGAAGAGACACTCTCTGTCCTTTACTACGACAGCCTGATTCCAACGGAAAAAGAGCAGTCGCTAAACCTTCTCTTTGTGGACCTTGTACACCTCAGCAGCTCCGCCGTTCCGGATTCCGTACTTCACAGACTCGAGCAGATTCACCCGGAAATTGGACCTATCTCGGAGTCCAGCCTGAGATTCCTTTTTACACAGGCGGCAAACTATTCCGACGGTCTGCAAAACCTCAAGAACGCGGCCAGGAATCTACTGAGAACGATCTACGACGCAGGGGTGATCGAAGACAAATCCCGGATCAGCGGTGAGGGTGTCAGCGAGGCTACTGTGATCTGGTCCTCATCCGAAGAACGAGTGCCTCTGTCCCAGATCAGGGACATGGAGACATCGATCCTCGGTCTGAGAGAAGATATTGCTGCTCAACTCCCCCAGGCGACCGAAGCGGAAATCAAGACGCTATACGAGTTGGTCATCGCGTACCTCACGCCTAACCTGACCTATAACGCCTTCGAAACGGTTCGCAGGAGAGATGATGCAGTAAGAAGCGTTTCCGAATACAAGGCCACTGTTCTGAAGGGTGAACGCATCGTCGACAAACATGATCGCATCTCGGCAGAACACCGCGATCAGTTGAACTCGCTCGCCTTTTACATGAACAAACGGCACGAACGGGATCCCTACCTGGAGTATCTTCAGGTCATAGCCGGCGCAATCCTCAGCGGTCTTCTCGCGGCCATCTTCTTTGTTTTCCTGAAGATCAACAGGCCTACCCTCTACGCAAGTTCATCCAACATTTTGCTCTTTGGCATTCTGATTCTGATGCCGGCATTCGTGGCGTCCTATGCGGCTTCGGTGGATGCCATAACACCCTTCCTGGTGCCTGTTGCGCTCTCGGTGATGCTGGCCACGGTGCTGTTCGACGTAGAAATTGGCCTGGTCCTCGCGCTCGTCTGCGCTGCGCTCTGCGGTGGAATCTTGGGAAGTCTTCAGCACAGCCTGGTATTTCTCATTACAGGAGTCACCGGGGCCTACTCGGTGAGGCAAGTGCATCATCGAAGCGATTTTTACCGGTCCATCCTCTACCTGATTCTCGCCTACACGCTCACAATTTCCGCGACTGGAATCGTGTTCTACAGCTATACGGACCTGAGCGCCTTCATCGATAGAATAAAGTGGAATCTGGTTTTCGGAATTTTCACTGCGTGCGCCTCCTCTGTGCTGACCATCGGCCTGCTCCCTATTTTTGAGAGCATCTTTAATGTCGTGACCACCATTACCTTGCTCGAATTGTCTGACCTGAACCGTCCCCTGCTGCGCAACCTGGCGATCCGTGCTCCCGGTACCTATAGCCACAGTATTATCATGGCCAGTCTTTCGGAAGCAGCTGCAGAGGCGATCGGCGCAGACAGATTGCTGGTTCGTGTGGGATGCTACTACCACGACATTGGCAAAATGATCCGCCCACATTACTTCATTGAGAACCAGAAGGGTGTCAACCCGCACGACGAACTCCAGCCGCGCATGAGTGCCCTCATCCTGATTTCCCACGTGAAGGAGGGAGTGGAGCTCGCAGAGGAGGAGGGGCTTCCCAGGGCGATCATCAACATCATCCCGCAGCACCACGGCACAAGTGAAATCGCCAGCTTTAAACACCGTGCTCTCGAGCGGGGTGACAAGCAGGCCGTCAGGGACGAAGACTTCCGGTATCCCGGTCCCAGACCGCAAACAAAGGAAGCCGGCATCATCAATGTCGCAGACGCGGTAGAATCTGCAACTCGAACGCTCTCCGGCAACAACCCCGATCAGATCAAGGGTATGGTAACGACCATCGTGAAAGGTCGTTTCACAGCAGGTGAACTGGACGAGTGCGACCTGACCCTGAGGGACCTGACAAGAATACAGGAAGCCTTTTTACCAATCCTCCAGGCCACGCGGCACAGCCGGGTAGCATATCCCTGGCAGCAGGAACAGCAGCGAGATCGGCAAAAAGAGGGCAGGGAGTCGGTTTGACCCTGTCACGCGTTGATATTGTTACGGAACCCAATACAAATACCACCACGGTGGATCTGGAAAGGATCCAGAGACTTTCAGAACTGGCTATGACGGATCACGGTGCTACCGGCGAACTCACGATCGTCCTTACGGATGATGCACGGCTCCACCAGCTGAATCGGGATTTCAGAGGCATCGACTCCCCTACCGATGTGCTCTCGTTCGAATTGGACGACCCGGTTCATTCAGAAGACACATTAGGCGAAATCTACATCTCCCTGGATCGGGCGCGGACTCAAGCCAACGAGGCTGAGAGACCGTTCCCCGAAGAAGTGACGCACCTGGCAATACATGGAGTTCTACATTTACTGGGCTTCGACCATCATACAGATGTCGATCATCAGGAAATGATTCGCCAGGAAAGCCGTTATCTCAACCAGTGGATACAAGCTTGAAAGGAGCGTGACCCCCTTTTGGACGACTCAGGGTGGCCAGAAGTCCCAGTTATCTTGTTGTCCTTGTTATTTACGGTTCTTCTGGCACGTCTAGGTTCAATTGGCAATACATTATCCCGCTCAAACCTGGAACGCCTGCGCGATGAAGGCATTCCACGCGCCCGCCTGCTTCTGTCGATGTACAGGTCACGACCCGTCATCGGCCAGTTGGTGGCATTCGGGCAAATCGTCGCCATTGGTATTGGCAGCATCGCGTCGGTCTCATTCTTACGTGTGCAGCCACTTCAACAACCCCTTCCCCTACTACTTCAGGATATTTTGGTGGTTGCGGTATTTGCGACAATTTCCCTTATCGTCAGCAACCTTCTCCCACCGTACAAGCGGGAGGAGGCCTCCGATCGTCCCTTGCCTGCAATGATTGCATTGTATTATCCGGTGTATCTCGTTCTTCTTCCATTTACGCTTCTCCTGCAGAAAATGGACAGCCCGTTTCTTAGTGCAGACGATTCGAAGGCGCAGAAGGAAGAGGAACTCCGACAGATCGTCGAAAATGAGACGGAATCAGGCACAATCGAGGAGGAAGAGCGGGACATGATCGAGGGCATCTTCGAATTTGGGGATACCACGGTCAAGGAAGTGATGGTCCCCCGAATCGATATGGTCTGTGCCGAACTCTCCACCAGCCAGGACCAACTGCTGGATATGATCCAGAAAGGTCGCCATTCCCGCATCCCGGTCTACAGAGAACGAGTGGACCACATCGAAGGCGTCGTATATGCCAAAGACCTTTTGGAAATTCTTCGTAAGGGTGGCAGCTGGACCATCGCGGACTTTATGCGCGAAACCTACTTTGTGCCTGAGAACAAGAAAATAGATGAACTGCTCAAGGAGTTCAGGGCCAATAAGGTCCACATGGCGGTTGTGATCAACGAGTTTGGGGGTACTTCCGGGCTCGTAACACTCGAAGACCTGATCGAGGAAATCGTCGGTGAGATCCAGGACGAATACGATGAAGAGGAGCAGCTCTTTCACTGGCACGAGGAAGGTCTGGTACTTGTGGCGGATGCCAGGATAGACCTGGATGATCTGAACATGCTTTTGAACATCGATCTCCCTCGGGACGGATACGAGACATTGGGTGGATTCATCTACAACCATCTTGGACACGTCCCAAATCCAAAGGAGACTTTCCGCCACCAGAACCTTGTGATGTCCATTGAAGGTGTGTTGGGCCAGCGAATCACAAAAGTCCACATTGTAAAGCAGGAACCTGACAACGTGGACAAGGATCCTGAGCAAGAAATTGCTTGACAAAAATCCAGGTTCTTGTAGATTTTGACTACTTGAATTCTGAAGGTCGCGGGGTGGAGCAGTCTGGTAGCTCGTTGGGCTCATAACCCAAAGGTCGTAGGTTCAAATCCTACCCCCGCTACCAAAAATATCAAAAGGAGGCCAGCAACTGGCCTCCTTTTTGTTGTTTATGGACTTCCTCCTCCTTACCTTGGATACGCCCCGGCGAATTCCACATTTCCGTGTGCACCAATTAGTTGATATTTCCTTGAGTTGTTAAAGGATCCTGGTCATGACAGATAGCAAGTTCTCACTTCGGGAAGAGAAATATCCTGAAGTCCTGATCCAACCGAATGTCCGTGTAAAAATGCGAGACGGGATTGAACTCGTCACGGATATTTATCTTCCAGCCAGAGATCTCCGGAGCGTTGAGGACAAGATTCCAGCCCTGCTGAGGAGGACCCCATACAACAAGGGCAAGGCGAACAACGAGGACGCCATGCGATTGGCGCGACACGGGTATGTCGTAGCCCTACAGGATGTACGCGGTCGATATGGGTCTGACGGAGTATTTAATGCCTTTGCCCAGGAAGCAGAAGATGGCTACGATGCGATCGAATGGCTAGCAGACCATGCTGTATGCGATGGAAGAGTCGGTACATTCGGTGGATCATATGAAGGCTTCGCTCAGGCGGCCGCGGAGACGCAGGCGCCCCCTCATCTTGCAGCGACCTGTCATTACTTCAGCTATCCCCACGGATATCACAGCGTTCACCAGGGCGGTGCACTGGATGTATTCTGGCTTTCCTACTTCGTGATGATGGCAGCCGACGGCAAGGAAGCCGCGGCGAATCCGCACGTAAAGGAAGCCCTCCTTCAGATGAACTATAAGGAGTGGCTGGATCGGTATCCCATTCGTGAAGGCCAGTCCCCTCTCTCGCTTGCCCCATCCTATGAGAAAACCTACTTCGATTATCTCCGCCACGAATGTCTGGACGAATTCTGGATGAATCCTGCGTTGTGTCCATCTGAATATCTTGATCAGTGGCCGGACGTCCCCTCCCTTTGGGTTTGCGGCTGGTACGACCATTACCCCTACTGTCATCCCGACACACTCGCATTTACACGCCTGAAGGAAATGGGCCACAAGAATCAATACGTTGTGTTTGGACCCTGGACCCACGGGGATACAGCCAATGTGATCGGCCAAACGACATTTGGAGAACCATCTGTTCGAGACGAAATCCTCCCTGACTATCAGCTCCGATGGTTCGATCGTTGGTTCAAAGGCACCGATGACGAGGGCGTATTTGAAACGCCGGTTCAATATTTCGTCATGGGAGGAGGGACTGGAACCATGAACAAGGAGGGCCTGTTTGAGCACGGAGGGGACTGGGAAGGAGGCGAGCTCTGGCCGCCAAAGGGTGAATCCGTTGCCCTGTATCTCGGAGGGAATGGCCAGATCGACGAGGCGTGCCCTACGGATGAATCCTCATCGACCCGCTACCGCTCGGATCCGGACGATCCATGCCCGAGCAGTACGGGCGTGACATACACAGTTACTCGGCAACCTACAGGCGGGACCCGAAGAATCAATACGAATGGTGCCTGGGATCAGACCGAAGGCCCTCATCTCCACGGTGTCGATGAACCCTTTTTGCCTTTGGAATCCCGCCAGGATGTTCTGGTGTTCCAAACGGATATCCTTCAAAAGGATTTCAAATCTGCGGGACACCCTGTGGTAGAACTCTGGGCATCTTCCGATGCCCCCGATTGGGATTTTGTGGCGAAACTTGTGGATCTCTATCCACCCTCCAAAGATCACCCGCGAGGATTTGCATTGGCGGTTTCGGAGGGTATCCAGAGAGCAAAATTCCGAAATGGGAACAAAGAACCTGAACTCCTGACCCCTGGAGAAAGGTGTCTGATCAAAATCGAAATGCGTCCTCTGGCGAATCTGTTCAAAGCTGGTCACCGAATCAGACTCGATATCACAAGCAGCAGTTGGCCCCATTTCGACATCAACACACACACCGGTCGAAATCCTTCAGAGGATCACGAACGGAGGGTAGCACATCAAACTGTTTTTCACGAAATGAATTCAGCCTCCCGACTGCTGCTTCCCGGAGGCTATATTTGAAAACTTGGCAAGGAGGTTACAGGTGAGAGGAATTTGTGTAGGGATGGGACGAAGAGGGCGTTCCTGGTTCAAATGGGCGCAGGCTGCCGGGCTGGAGGTTGTTGGCGTCGTGGATATTAATCGCAATTGCCTCGATGAGGCATGTGATGACCTGGAAATCCCCAGGCTGATGCGCTTTCAGAGTATTGGCGACGCGGTGAAAGCCACGCGGGCCAAGGTGGCCACTGTATGCGCAGCGAATCCTGACCACCTGGCTTGTCTGCTGCAATGTCTGGACGCCGGCGTCAATGTGATCATAGAAAAGCCTATGGTCGAGACGCTTAAGGATGCGAATACGATTCTGGAAAAGACCAAAGAGACGGGGTTGAAAATTGCGGTTGCTCAGAACTACCGGTACAGCACGGAAATGCTTGCGATGCGGAAGGCCCTGCAGGAAGGCGAAATCGGAAAGGTTGTATCTGTAAACGTCACGTTTCACAGATGGAGACCCACCGAGGGTCTTTTTCTGCCCTTATTGATGAATCAGGCCATACATCACTTCGATGGTCTCCGCTGGGTTTTGGACGCAGACCCGGAATGGTGCTTTGCGAGAAGTTTCAATCCGGACTGGAACACCTGCGATGGTCCGACCGTTGTCGAGGCCGTCTACGGATTCAGCAATGGCGTTCTCGCAACCTATAGCGGCAGCTATGTCTCCCAGGGGATCAATACCTCGTATTCCGGCTTATGGCGAATCGAAGGTTCTACAGGGCAACTGTCCTTCGCAGGTAGCGATAAAGATAATCCGGTCTTGCTTTCACGTCGAGATCCCGAGTCGCAAGAGGAAATACCACAGCCCGGCTCTGAACTGGATGCCCCTGCCCAGGTGTGCAAAGCATTCCTGGATGCGCTGGAGGGGGAAACGCTGCCCCCTACTGATAGTACGGACAATATTAAATCTCTGGCTATGTGTTGGGCTGCAGACCTTTCGTCCAGAGAAGATCGCCTGGTTAAAATCGAGGAATTGATCTGACCGATCTGAATGACTCGCAGGCATCTCTGAGGTCCTGTTCAGAACAGGGATTGTCTCACCCCTCTTCCGTATCGATCACCTCTCTATGAATTCCAGGAAAATGGGATTGAACAGGTCTGGCCGCTCCAGCATTGGCGTGTGCCCTGACCCGGGTAGAATGTGAAGCACGCTATCTGAAATCGCTTCCTGCAATCGCCTCCCATCCTCCGGTGTGCGGCCTGCATCCTTCTCACCCTGGACGATCAGTGTGGGCACGCGAATACTCCTGTCATCCTCGAGAAGATTGAGCGATGCCGAGGAGCGTGTGCACTGGACCATCGCCTGCCTGTTCGCCTTCATCGCGCCCTCCACGTAGCGCTCCCAATTATTGGGAAGCTCCGCGAAAAATCCCTTGACCGCCGTCTCAAAGAACCCTCGCGCCCATTCCATCTGATCCATGAAGTCTGCTTTTTCCAGGGCGGCATCGGGCGTTGCCACATTCGCTCCGGTGCTGACGAGCACCAGCTTGTCCAGCCGATTACCAAATCTTGCTGCAAAACTCTGACTGACCACCCCACCCATCGAATTCCCAGCAAGTATGAACCGCTCCAGACCCTTACTGTCCGCAAATGATAGTACATCATCAGCCAACTCAGGAATACTGTAGCTGCCTTCGGACTTGGACGAATCGCCAAATCCCGGAAGATCCAGCGCATATCCACAAAACCGATCCGGAAGTAGATCCAGAGTAGTCTCCCAGAAAAGCGAGGACTGGCAGAAGCCATGAATAAAGACAATGGCATCGGGTCCATTGCCGCGGGTAAGATAGTGCAGATTAATACCATCCGAATTTGAACAGGGCATATAAGCTTCTTTCTGAGTAAGGACGAACCACGATCGAATTCCAACGTTCCGAAGGACAGTTTACACTCAAACGTCCGGATTGCACAAGAGAAAGTGTGTGCTGTTTGCCAATCCGAACAGGACGACCGATCTGGACACCACCCTGCAAGTGGTATGCTGATTTTTCCTACCACTCTGCCCCATCATCTGTATACATTATGACGGGCTCCCCGAGAAATTGTGATTCAAGGAGGAAAAATGGAATTGCTGAAGTACGCTGATGCGAATGGACACGAAATACCCGTTTCAGGCGCCGCCGAGTGGAAAAATCGCAGAGCGCAAATTCTGGAAAACATGCAAGTGGTGATGGGTCCACTGCCCGATGAGGAGAAAAAGGTTCCTCTGAAAATCGAAATCCATGAAACAGAACAGTTGAACGGATTGGCCAGAAACCGGATCACTTACGCATCCGAAAGTGGGCATCGCGTGCCTGCATACCTGCTCATCCCAGATGGGCTGGAAACGCCCGCCCCTGCCCTGCTGTCTCTGCAGGGCACCAGCGGAGGAAAAGGAAGAACGGCCGGCATTGGCGAATCCTATCCACTCTACGCCCTGGAGCCCGCGGAAAGAGGTTACGTGACCTTAGCGCCTGACTATGTGACCCTGGGGGACAATCTGGTGGACCCGATTCAAATGGGATATGCCAGCGGCACAATGAAAGGGATCTGGGATCACATGCGTGCGATGGATGTTCTGGAATCCCTGCCGGAGGTGGACGATGACAGGATTGGGGTAATCGGGCTGTCGCTGGGAGGGCACAATGCACTCTTTTCTGCCGTGTTCGACGAAAGGCTGAAAGCAGTGGTCACAAGCTCGGGATTCGATTCATTTTACGATTATATGGATGGAGACCTGAAAGGCTGGTGTCAGGACAGATATATGCCTCGCATTCGAGACGCATACGATATGGACCCATCGAAATTGCCGGTCGATTTTCCAGAAATCGTCGCCGCCATCGCACCTCGCCCGCTATTTGTTCATGCCCCGATATCCGATTCGAATTTCAAAGTGGACAGCGTTCGGAAGTGTGTCGAAGCAGCAAGCGAAGTCTACGAACTCCTTGGCGCAAAGGAAAACCTCATCGCCATCTATCCCGAGGGCGGTCACGGGTTTCCCCCTGAAGCCAGACACCAGGCCTACGCTTTCCTGGATCGCGCACTGGGTGTCATCCCCTGATGACAACAGTCGCTGCAATTGGAATTCGATTTGAGTGAGAAAGCACCATCGCAGGAGCAACGATATCTATGACCAACCCCAACGTGGAGCCGCTCGCCCAGGAATTCGTGATCGCCGCCCGGGTACCAGACCCAAAGCGATATTTCTTTCACGATCCGGACCTCACCCGGCTGGATGACGGAACACTCCTGATGGCCGCGCCTCAATGGGGCAGAACGGGATACGACCGGGGCCTCTGTCTCCGTCTTCTGCGCAGCCAGGACGGCGGCACGCACTGGGAGGAACTGCCCACGCTCCCCTACGAAGAAGCTACGCCATTCATCCTTGACGGAAATCTCGTGATGTTCGTCCAGCAAAAGTGTCATGGAGACTTTCAGATTGTGACCAGTGAGAATGCGGGTGAATCCTGGACAGATCCTGTTACTGTGCTAGATGGACCAATCTGGAACATCTCGACCTCCAGACGTATTGGAAAGGATTACGTCTACTGGGCAATGGATTTCGACCTCCCCAACTATGGTCATGGGGGAAAAATCATGACTCGCTTTGAACGGGGACGGTCCCCGCTGGATCCGGAAGCGTGGAGTATCTCGAATATCGTGGAGCCCCCTGAATTGCCTTCGTCCCTCACTCGCAACCTGTTTCCCGAAGGGAACAGGCCACAATTGACTCGAGGGTGGAAGCACAAGCTCGTTTGGCTCGAACCAAATACGGTCGAAGTCAATGGCAGAATCAGGGTCATGACACGTTGTGTGATCGATGAGTACGCATCAGCCGGACTTGCCGCAATCCTGGATTATGAACCAGAAGAGAATATTTTGAGATTCAGCCAATTCTCCAGTTGGCCCGGTGCACAGTGCAAATTTTTTATCATCCAGGATGAAACGGCAAAGATGTACTGGATGTTGAGCAACCTGGTGACCAATTCACAGGATCTGCTTGGCTGGAGCGATCGAATGCGTGAAACGGGATATCATGGAGGCCCCGGCAATGAGAGGCGTTGGCTGTTTCTACACTACAGCATCGACTGTCTAAACTGGTTCCCAGCCGGCTGCGTCGCAAGATGGCCGGACCACATACATCGCAGCTTCATGTATCCCAGCGCGGTTGTAGATGGCGAAGATCTGGTCATCTTGTCCAGAACGAGCAAAAACTCCGGCGATCAACACGATGCGGACCTGTGTACCATCCACAGAGTGAGCAATTTCAGGAACCTTGCCATGAATTTACATGGTGGCGCATTGCACGGAGGTTGATTTTTTTCACAGGTGATCTGCCTGCCAAACCCTGAATAAAGGGACGTCTCATGAATCCCGTGAATTATGCCAACATTGCCAAACGATTCGACAAAAACAGGAGGAATCTGACAAAACCCGATCTGGACATCTAGCGGATGTTGAAGGGCAGATCGTCTTCCTGCCGTGTGCTCGACGTGGGATACGGAACGGAAAATTACCTGGAAATGCAAGCGGGTTGAAAAGGACCTCCGCAACGATCCCAACGCGACCCTTCCCCACAACATCGCACTGCTGACCTGTATTGCGCGGACAACAGAATGACCCGGACCCAACCCTTGGTCAGACGGATCCGCACGAGGAGGTGGAACTACCAGGTATGTACCACATGTCCCTGCTGAGGGAAGGCAAGCATATCCACCACGGAACATAGGCTCACCCCCGCTACATATCCCACCATCAATCCGATGAATAATGGAAGACTTCTGCGATATAGCTGCACACCACCGAGTCCAAGCACAATGGACTTCACGACCCAGGCAATAAAGAAGGGTGTGGCCAAAAAGTTGGTGTTGATCATGCTCGATGTGACAAATCCAATAGGGTGAAGCCGCCACCAGACGAGGCGGCTCCGCAGAAAAGTCAGGAGGCCCATAATGGCCGCGCCAATGCCCAGAAACATCAGCCGATCCCAGCTGGTTGTGAACGGATTCTTCACTTTACTCAAAGTATTTGAGAAGATCGCTTTGGGGTTCCCGCCAAAGAAGGGTGGAAAACCATACGTGTTGTATGCTCCGTGGGCATAGGCCAGCTTCAGCGTGTAGTACAGACTTGCGGCGAGACCCACCGCAGCGGCCAGAAACACAATGGGCAACAGGCGCCTCCGGTTGATAGATATCGTATGCCCCAGCCGTGCTACGTGAGCCATTGGGGGTATGAACAACCCCCGCAAATAGTTGATAAAACTGTACGAAAGCAGAATGGAAGTGATCCCTGGTCCCGTGATTAGATTCGTACCGAGAATATTCATCACAAAGACCTGAGGGCTGATGGGACCCCAGGTATATGGCACCCCACCCTCGACCACCAGTCTCGCCATGCCGATGTAGAGGATGAAGGAGCCCGCCAGATAGATCACAACGGTCAGCACGCCCATACCTGACCAGAACAGCCAACCTGCCAGGAACAGAACGCCCAGGCCCCCTCCGAAGACAGCGGTCCGGTAGGACATCATTTCTTCGCTGTCGTCCACCTGGTCGTCCGCATACACCGCCTTCCTGAATACCCCCTTGAGATGGTCCCGCGCAATATAGAATCCCCAGGCGACCATGAAGATCACAGCACCGAATCCCTGCCAGCCGATCGCCGGGGGCTTCGTACTGAAAGCATCTCCCCCCGACCCGCTTATTGCATACCCGAAACGTGCAAACAGAGCCCCTTCCGCGACATTCAGGAAGTAGAAGAACCAGACACTGAACTGGACATCCGTCGGAGCCAGGTAGCTGAACCCCATCGTATAGAAATGGAAGGGGTTGATCACCACGCTTCGTGAATCCTTGAAAAGTTGGAACAGCCTGACCCAGGGGAAGAATCCCTTGATTGGGAAAGTCGGATAGATCCAGGACATGATTTCGATGACAAACAGGAGAAGCGCAGTTGCAAATCCAATCCAGAAAAGTCGATTCCTTCCAATCGACCTGATCGAGGACTCCTGTCCTCCGTCCCCCACCATCTCCAGAGTCACGTAAGCAATCGGGTAAACCAGTCGCTCGTTTTCCATCCACTGTTTTCGCATTACCACCATGATGCAGGCAGATACCCAGAGCAGAACCAGAATGAAGGCCGACCACCAGAAGAGCGGTACTACCCACATCCCCCAGGGGATGACCGGGTCACCTCCGGATCCTTCGAAAAACTGCCTCCAGATCGCGTCGCTTCCTCTTGGAACAAGCCAGTTAGGCAGGTACGGATGGAAGTACTCCGCCCATCGATTCTCCGGTGTCGCGAAATAGTAAAAACTTGAAATGATTCCGAGCAGATATCCAACAATACCGTCCACGGGCAGGACGGCGCCCACAAGCCCGATGCAGGTCACAACGATCAGCTCGTCCCGGGAAAGTCCCCTGCCAGATACCCGCCGGATAACCGGATTCAGTATCAGCAAAAAAATCAGCAACGCGAACAGCGCCAGCGGGAAATGGCCCATCGTGAGCCGCGACGATCGCGCGTGCATCTCCACATAGGTGGACCAAACGCACATTACGGCTACCACCGCCAGTCCGATCACCACTGCTCTTGGAGTCAACCCGGTTTCAGTCGTGGTCATGTCGTGTCTCTATTCCAGCGATCAATGGTCCAGCACTTAGCCAAGCCTGTGCCTGAACCACGAATTCACTTTCTTTGTCCACCAAAAGTGATTGGCATGTTACTCGGGGTATCGCATAGCGAGTTTGTGAATTTCATAGCTGAATTCCAGAAATTTCTTCTTCCAACGCCTGGCGGAGGACGGAGTGTAATCGTAGAAGCCGCTGGCGGTTTCCACACCCTTGGCTCCTGATTTTACGAGCTTCTTCATCATCTCCGGTGTTTCTGTCTCATTGCTCAGTTCCGGCCACAGGTCATCCATCACAGTCTTGTAGGCCGGCACACCCGTGAGGTCCATGAATCTGAACGGCCCCGCCAGTGTGATCCAGTAGCCCAGATCATTTCTTAGAGACCGGTCCACATCCTCAATTGTGCAAACGCCCGACTCTACAAGATGGAATGCCTCGCGCAGCATAGCGTAGAAGATCCTGTTGGTAATGAATCCGCGAATATCTCGCCTGAGCAGGCCGGGTTCCTTCCCCCATTTCAAAGACAGGTCTCTGACCCATTCTGCATACGCCATTCGGGTCTTGTCCCCACAAATTATTTCGAGAAACCGCAGCACGTGAGCGGGTTCACCCCAGTGAAGGCCCATTACTCTGGCGGGCAATTTTGCGCCATCCTGCAGCCTCGTAATGAGTATGGCCGACGTATTGCTGCCAATCACGCAATCGTCTGAAACCACTGCCTCAATCTTCTCGAATACTTCAGCTTTTACCCTCTCGTCCTCAACCGTCGACTCAACAACCAGATGTGATTTTGCCAGTGTGGCATAGTCTGCAGACAAGGACAGGGCCTTGAGGATCACCTCCGGCGATCGCCTGCCCTTGAGCAAACCTTCCTTTTTGAGCCCTTTGAGATAGCCCAGCAATCTTCTTCGAACCGTTCGTCGAGTATTGGCGCTGCGGGTTACTCCTGCCACAGGATGACCGGCGGCCAGGAGACACGCAGTTATGCTGGTCCCCATCAAACCAAGCCCGACTACCCCAACTGGGATCTTCCGAGGATCGAGGTCCTGGATATCAGTCTTGGCAGAACGGGATTGAGTTCTTTTTTGTACCTTTCCCACACCTTCCTCCTGACATTCAAAATCATTATTTTCAATTATTTGTATCATTTCCGTTCATCCGGTCCGCGAGCAACCGATCCCAATCAAGGTACGACCCCGCGACAGCAATCGCAATCACATTGCAAGGGTGGGAACTCACAAACCGCAGAGAGGATGAAGTGTTGACATTCTTTTTTCAAATCGTAAGATTGTCCTCGCAGCTGGCCAGGACGAACCCAAGCGCCAAATGGCCACGCGACCGATGCTACACCGGTGCGACGAAACTTAACACGACCACACAATAGATTATTCAACGAACGAGATGCTAGCTCACGTGAGCAGAAGCTCGTCCAGGGGCTCAGCAACTGAACTACTCCGTAGTGGCATCTGGAACCGAACAACGGCAAACACTTTTCTAAACCTGAACCCAACGGAGCAATCATGAGACTTTCGGCTGTCGCAATCCTCCTGATGGCCATACTCGCGTCACCCACTCGTGGTACGGAGCCAGACTCGAGCGGCGAGGCCTTGTATCAAGAATTCTGCTCGAAATGTCACGGAAAAAACCTGGAGGGGGGCAACGCACCCAGTCTGGTTGATGGTGTGTGGATGTATGGGTCCAACAAGGAACGCAATATCACATTTGGAATCGCCCAGCAAGGCATGCCTGCATTCGAAGGGCTTCTCTCGAAAGATCAGATCAAGGCGATATCTACATTCATATCGGTATCCGCGAAGTCGGCGGGTGCAACGAAACCACCAATCCCGGACACACTCCTTACATACGATTACGCGATACGGGTCGAGAAGTGGGTGGAGGGTCTTGAGATCCCTTGGTCGATTGCATTTATCGATCCCTCTACAGCCCTGATCACTGAACGAAAGGGCAGGCTTCGAATTGTAGAGCATGGCGTTCTAAGGACCGAACAGGTCAAGAACACGCCGTCCGTGGTAACCGAGGGCCAGGGCGGACTATTGGATGTGGCGGTAGATCCGAATTATGTTGAGAACCCCTGGATCTATCTGGTCTACAGTCATGTCCTGCCTGATACCACGAAACGCAGGCCACCAGCCATGACTAGAGTTGTTCGTGGCAAAATTATCCAGAACACGTGGCGGCAGGAGGAAGTCATCTACGAAGCACCTCACGAAACATATCAGACGAGTCGACATCACTATGGCAGCCGAATCGTGTTCGACAAGACCGGCGACCTCTACTTTTCTGTTGGAGACCGCGGCTACAGCAAAGAGGCCCAGCTCCTCACCCGGCCGAATGGAAAGGTGCACCGAATCCATTCGGATGGGAGAATACCTGAAAGCAATCCCTTTGTTACCACTAATGGCGCGCTGAAATCGATCTTCAGCTTTGGTCACCGAAACCCTCAGGGTCTCGCCGTTCATCCGGAAACCGGGAGTATTTGGAGCGCCGAACACGGTCCTATGGGAGGCGACGAAGTCAATATTGTTGAATCTGGCCTGAACTATGGCTGGCCCGAGATAAGCTATGGCAGGAACTACAACGGAACACCTGTATCCAAATACGAGAGGCTGCCCGGAATGGCCCAACCGGTTCTGTTCTGGCGGCCCTCGATCGCGGTGTGCAGCATCGAGTTCTATACCGGAAGCAAGTTCGCCAAATGGAAAAACCGATTGCTTGTGAGTGCGCTGGCCTACGAAGAGGTTCGCCTGCTGACCGTCGAAGATAACAGGGTGATTCACCAGGAGGTCATTCTGAAGAATTCCGGCAGGGTGCGAGATGTTTCAGACGGACCCGATGGATCTATTTATGTGGTGCTGAACAATCCGGGGATCGTCCTCAGATTAACCCCAATCCTGGAGGACGATGGGTTTTAGTCATGCGATCCACACTCAATAACTTATTCCAGAGGGTAACCACGTGGCCAAATTTCCGGTATTGGAAACATCAGAATTTCTCGCGTTCATCGCAGACAACTCGGGTCTCGGAATTCACAGAGCAGGATACAACGGAGTCGCCTCCCTGATTCCGAAGAGAAGTCCCAACAACATTTTCGTACCCACTTATGCGGGAATGAACTATGAGACCATCAACCTCACAGGGCTTACGCCATATGTTGAGAAAACCGGGATGAAATTTGAGCCCAGGCGTGAACCCATGCACGTCGAGCACGCAGACGATAAGCAGGTGGTACTCGTTCAGCCCGAGACCTCGCATGCGCACGTAAGTGCAAGAATTACCTTCTCTGTAGAAGAACCGAACTACTTACACCAGAAAATCGAACTGATCCCACATCGCAGATTCCATCCCGACGGCGAATCCTGTTCGCTCAGCAGCTTGTGGGCAAGCTATATGCATATGCCTGCCAACAGGAACATCTACATGAAGACCGAACAGGCTGAAAGCGACCATAAAGGATGGTACGCCCTCACCAAGGAAGGCCACTCCTCTCGCGACCTTTTCGTTCAGGGTTTGCCGGACAATCCCGATTTCACGGTGGCCGACCATTTGAATCAACCCGCAGACGGCGGAAGCCTTGAGATAGGCGCTCCTGACCTTTCCGCGACCCTCGAACAAGGTCTCCCCTTTTACTACGGTCTGTATCACAAACTGGTGTTCCTGATGATGTTCAAACAGGCGGAACAGTTCAGGCTGGCCTATTCACCCTGCGGCGGTGGGCAAGAGCCGGCATGGAGCCCTGCGTGGGACTATGTCCTGAGGATGGAGGATGTAGAGGTCGAAACCACCTATACCTGGGATCTCTGTCTGTGCGTAAAGCCATTCGATAGCAGGTCCGACATCATGGAGGAAGTCAGGGGATATCGCGCGAAATAGGTTGTACGCTTCACGAAAACCAAAAAGGGGAGACCACTGGTGCGGTCTCCCCTTTTTGTTATATCTCATTCAACTGCATCATTTCCCTACGTTCTGAGCCTCCAGCGCGTCCCTGTAATCCTGGGCAAAAGTGAGGAAATCATAGAATCCAATCCGCCCATCGTCGTCCAGATCGAATCGTTTGTAGGGTGTTTGGGGATACGGCATGTTGGGCAGCTCTTCGTGCCATCCGGGTCCGGTGTCATTCTGTTTGAACGCCCGGAGAAAGATCAGGTAGTCCACAAATTCCACCTTCCCGTTCCCATCCAGATCGGGCCACTTCTCACCCTTTGGATCGATCTGGGCCTTCGCCAGAACATGAATCCCATGTTGTTTTCCGTCCGCGGTCAAATACCACACGTGAACCGCACGGATAACGGTACCATTCGCAGTTTCTTCTGAGGGAAACTGCCCTGTGGTGCGCATCATCAGTCTACCCAAATAACCTGCGCCGGCACCGGAACCCCCGCTCAAAGTACCCAGCCCCAGCTCTATGAGACCAGGTTTCAATTCCTCTTCCTCCTGAATCAGGACGGTACCATTGATAAAGGAACCGGGCTTCCAGCTATCGGGAATGTAAGTGATCAATCGGGTATCGAATTGAAGCTGAACCTTTACTGCCTGAACTGTTGGCAACTCAGTAACATACAGCTCAACCGGAATCTCCTGACTCTGATCGGACTCCGTGAGTGTAAGTTCCTGGTTCCCCGGGGCTGGATCCAGATCCATGAATACTCTTTCCGGAATGGCGATGCCCCCTTGTAGCTCGAAAAGGATATCACCTTTGGGATCGTTACTCAAAACCCTCACCCAGCCTGCAAGGGGCTCACCGTCCAGGGGGGTATAGCTAAGCGCCACCGTGCGGGTTTCTCCGGGAGACAGTTCTGAAACCGAATCCGGAAACACCGAAAGGTGACTGTCCGGCATCACAAAGCTGAAGGACAGAGGCGCAAGGCCTGTATTGCTCACATTCAGAGTTCGGACACCTGTTTCGCTAAGTACCACAGTTTCGAAAAGCACAGAGTCCTGAGATATTGCAATCAGGGGAATTCCGACCAGATTCCCCCCCCTGTCATTGTTCTCTTCGTCAGACTCGTCGACGTCCCCTTCCACATCCAGTTTCACAACCCAACGGAAAGCCTGGGACAGGGACACAAAGGAAAATGAAGGCAGCTTGAAACTAACTTCCGCAGACACCGTGGAATCCACCTGAACCAACCTGTCTATTGTCCCGTTGCCCATCTTCAGACTGTCGTTGGCGCCTACCAGATACACCTCGGCAACGAACGGATCAATCACGGGACCGTCTCCAATATTTCCTACATCGAAGGATATCGTATAGGTCTCCTCCCTGAACACCTCGGAGGGACCCACCGGATCAGATGAGACAACCAGATCCGGCGGTACTACACCAACTGCCAGGCTGCCTTCCGCCCCTGTCAACCCGCTGGATGAGGCATTGAACCACAACAACCCGGGTGTCACGCCGGATGTCAGAAGAAAGGTGTGTGTGCCATTGCTGACCGTTGCCGTGTCCGTCCCGGTGCCTGCGCCAGATACGAATAATTGTATCAGGGTCGTGTGATCGTCCACTGCAAGGTTGCCAAACATGTCAACCACGTTTATGGTCACCTCTCGGGAGTATTCGCCGTTATCTGCCATTCCCCCCGTATCGTAAGACATTTCCAGCAGGGCTGCCACTCCCGCGACGGTGATAAAGCTTCCCGTTGCCGGAACCAGATCGGGAGCACTGGCCGTGAAAGTAACTTCACCTGGCATCGAAGTAGATGCCACTGGAAACACAGCGGTTCCTGCGATTACGATCGCCGTCCCACCTCCCGATCCTTCACCTGCTACCAACAGGCTGACCTCCGTAGAATTATCAGACAAACGGACATTACCGGAGGCATCGAGCACCTGAACCCCAACCTCCTTCACAGACTGGGCATTCGCTGGAATGGGGTCTGGGTCGAACACGATTCCCAACCGATCGGGCGCACCCGCCCCTGACGTAATCGGTGATGAAAGAGTTGTGGGCAGATCCCCTTCCAGGCCGCCTGCCTCATCATCCGCTGCCAGCATAAAGACTTCCATTTCCGTAGCAGATGTGTAATAGAGCGCCGGGAAGCTCGCCACGCCGTCAACTGCGGTAGTCGCATTGAATTTAAGCGTCCCTGATGCGGTGGTAGACAACGTCACAAGATCCGAAAAATCTATGTCAAGCACCCCCCGATTGTCCTGCCCCTGCACCATCACTGTGGTCAGAAACACCTCGCCGCTGATGATTCCCTGTGGCTGGACCTCGAAAACAAGCTGCTCTGCTTTCACATCACTCACCAGGACCACGGAAGTG
>CAVOEZ010000005.1:0-20398 GCA_963694355.1 Latescibacteria bacterium UBA2968
GCGAAAGCCTTTGGTATGCAGTCAGTTGCGCTAACAGATACGGACCGGATGAGCGGTCTGATTCTCTTTTATCTGGAATGTGTGCAGCAGGGCATCAAGCCCATTCTGGGTGTGGAGCTTACAAGTCCGCAAAAACCGGATGAGCACATTGTGCTTCTGGCCAAAAATGCTGAAGGATACGGAGATATTTGCGAGGTGATCACGCGTCGGCACCTCGATCCGCAGTTCAGCTATGCCCGGATTTTCGAAAAGGCGTGGCCCAATTTGTTCTTTTTCACCAGTTTCCCCCACCTTCTCGAGCTGATCGCAGCCACTCCGAATCGTGGGAATTTATACGGCGAATTGATTAATAATTCAGGACTTACCAGGCAGAGAAGCAGAGTGCTTGAACAAAAAGCCGGGATGCTGGGCGTTCCTCTGATGGTTTCCAACGATTCCTATTTTTTGCATGCGTCAGAATGGGATCTGCACAAGACGTTGACCGCCATCGGCCTTTCGTCAACACGTTCACGACTGAAGCCGGAGGAGATCGCCTCGGAAGGCGCCTATTTCATGTCTGCCGGGCAGATCGAACGGTCTTTTTGCAACCATCAGGAAGCCGTTTTGAATACCAAACGGCTGGCCGACCAATGCAATGTGATGCTGGGTCTCAACGAGTGGATTCTTCCTGAAATAGATGTACCACAGGGGTTTACACCCGATACACTGTTGGGCAAATTTGCCATGGAGGGGCTGGAGCAGAATTATGGCGGCACCGGTGAGTATGCCCGTGCGAAGCAGATTCAGGAAATGGAACTGGAGGTCATCTCCAGGCTGGGTTATCCGTCCTATTTCCTGATAGTGAAAGATATTCGGGATTGGGCCAACAAGACACTGAGCGATGTCTACAGAAGACCTAAGGACTGCTCGGTTTTGAGGGGGAGCGCTGCCAATTCCATTACATTCTACAATCTCGGGGTGAGTGATCTGGACCCCATTCGATATGATCTTTATTTTCAGCGATTCCTGAATGAAGACCGGGCTTCACCTCCGGATGCAGATCTCGACTTCGGTTGGGATGAGCGAGACCGGGTGATCGATTACATCATCGACAAGTGGGGAGAGGATCGGGTGGCGATTACCTGCACGACGAATCATTTTCGTCGCAGGGCCGCGTTTCGGGAAACGGCCAAGGTGTACGGGTACAGCGAAGAGCAGATCACACAGATTATGAAGAGTCAAAAGACAGGGAATGAACGGCTTGGGGATTCGGAACTCGATCGCATCGGTTCAATTGCGAAGACATTGAAAGGGAGGCCTCGTTTTCTGGGCCAGCACCCCGGAGGGCTCCTGATTACCAATGATCCCATCTGGCGGCACGTGGCGCTGGAACGGTCGGGAGGGGAAAAGGACCGTGTCATCACGCAGATCGATATGCACAATGGGATCGATGAGCTCGGGCTGATCAAGTTCGATGTGCTGGGTAACGGTTCCCTTTCCGTTTTGCGAGATGCCTTGAGCCAGATCAAGGACCAGTCTTTGCCGGATCCGAATGTGTGGGATCTGGAGAAGTGTTATCACGATCCCCTGGTCCAGGACATTATCGCCAAGGGGCGAACAAAGGGGATTTTCTATATCGAAAGTCCCGCACAGACACGGCTGAACAAAAAGGCTCAGGCACAGACGTTCGAAGAGCTGACAATTACATCGAGTTTGGTTCGGCCGGCCGGCGCATCGTATTGCAGTGTGTTTATAGATCGCCATCGCAAGATGAAAGCGGGTATCAAGGACTGGGAATTTTTGCATCCTTCGCTTGAACCGATTCTGAAGGAGACACACGATGTCTGCGCATTCCAGGAGGATGTGACAAAGATCTGTCACCACATCGCCGGGCTCAGTTACAAGAAGTCCGACAGCGTCCGGAAGATGATGAACAGTCTGCACGAAGGTGACGTACCGTCTGAACAATGGAAGCGGACAGCCGAGGAGTTTATCGCCGGGTGTATGGGCAACAAGGGACTCACACAGGCACAGGCCACGGAATTGTGGACACGTGTGAGTTCTTTTTATGGATTCAGTTTCTGTAAATCTCACAGCGCGAGTTATGCACAGTTGTCCTTCAAGTGCACGTATTTGAAGGCGTATTATCCCGCACAATTTCTCTCGGCGGTTATCAGCAACAATCACGGATTTTATACTCGTGATGCGTATCTGAACGAGGCGCGAAGATGGGGCGTGCGTATTCTCCCCATCCAGGTCAACGAGTCAGGGATCAAGTACTGGGGCAAGTTCAACTGGATTCGGCCCGGGTTGATGGACATTCGCAGTTTGGCACAAAAAAGTCAGGAGGCGATTGTGCTCGAACGGGAACGCGAAGGGCCGTTCAACAATCTGGAGAATTTCATCACACGAATGAAGATCGACAGACACGAAGTTGAAAAACTCATCCTTGTTGGCGCGTTCGACGGTTTCGGCATGAGCCAGCCGGAGATGCTGTATTTGCTGGACGGGATTTACGGGAAGGGGAGTTCGTGCGAATCGGCCCTGTTTTCAGCCCGCCTGAGGGATTTACACCCCGGTCTTCATGATTATACGCTCACGGAAAAATGTCTGAACGAATTGCATCTTCTGGGATTTATGCTTTCGGGCGATATCCTGGATATTCTGGATCTCCATCCCGGATCCAGGGGGGCCATCCCTGCCAATGAGGCGCACAAGTATGTGGGCAAAGGGGTAAAGGTATTCGGCTGGCCGGTTACGGAGCGAATCCATGTGACCAGCACGGGAAAGCCGATGCAGTTTCTTTCGGTGGAGGACAAGACGGGTACGGTGGACGTACTGTTCTGGCCAAGGAGCTACAAGCGATTTGGCGATGTGCTGGCCAAACCGGGTCCCTATGAAATCTGGGGGAGAATTATCGAGGACTGGGGCACATTTTCGCTGGAGGCCCAATCCATCAAGGCAGCAGAGTGGCGTCCGAACCAGGTCGACTTCGAACTCGCTTCGAATCGTCTCCAGGGTTCGTTCCAGAACTATACATATGAAGATATCGAGCCTGTTGCAGCCGCTTGATCAGTGGAGAGTATCTGCGATGTATTTCTGCGTTGTGATAGATCAGTTCGCTGCCCAGGCGTTTGCCGCGTACAATCCCAGATTTCTGAATACGCCGTTTGTGATTGTGAAACAGCATTCCGAAAGTCACAAGACGTCCGTATCGGCCTGTTCTCCCGTTGCTGCAGACCTGGGGGTCATGCCGGACACACCTGTTCGTGTGATCCGCAGAAACTTTCCCGAGGTCAAGATGGTTCAGTACGATGACCGGTGGGAGGCGACCGCCCGCGAAGACATGGCGCATATCCTGGAGGCATATACTCCGGAGTTTTGTGTGCAGGATTCCGGTGTGTGTCTGATGGATTTTTCCGGCGCGTGGATAAGTGAAAATCCGAAGTGCATTGCAGAAGAGCTGGAGGACGAAATCAGATACAAGGTGAGGCTAACAGATATCGCCTTCGGTATTTCGTTGAACAAGCTGCTGGCGAAGCTGCTGGCAACACTGGCGTGTCCATCCGGCGTGGAAATATGCAATCCCGGCGATGAGGAAGACAGGCTGGAAGCTCTGGATGTAGAGATGTTGCCAGGAATTTCAGATGGGGTGCGGGAGCGAATCAAAAAATATGGCATACAGACTGTGAAGCAAGTGCGCAATCTGGGTCGTCAATCCCTGGCTTGCAGATTGGGCAAAGAGGGAGAGGTGCTTTACAGTCTGTCGAGAGGGGTAGATCTGATTCCGCAGGCGCAGGGAAAGCGCGAGGTGAAGGTAGAATCTGTTTTAAACCGGGACATCAATGATTTCTCGCGCCTGAAACAATATGCGAAGCTGATCTCCGACAAATTGAGCCACCAGTTGAAGTTGCGCGGTATGCAGACGAAGCGCGTGACGGTTATCCTGAAGTATTCTGATGACAGGACGACACGGAAGACCGTTAACCTGGGAGGTCCTACCAACGAGTTCTCTGCGCTGATGCCCGCTGTTGTGGAGACGTTCGAACAACTGTATCAGCGCAGGATCGCAATCAAGTCGATTCGTGTAGTTGTAAGGAGTCCACTGGCAGACAATGGCCAGTTGAATTTGTTTGAAAGCAACAGCGCAAGAAAGTTCAGACACCGGACCTACGCTATTTCCCGTATCCGGGAAAAGATGGGTTTTAACAGTGTACTGAATGGGTCTTATCTCAACATTCTTACAGATGCCAGGACAGATGAAGACATGGAAGCCTATCACACCACCACCTGATATCACCAGTTCCGGATTTTGGGTAGGGGTGGCGGGATATAGTTATGACGACTGGGTGGACGGGTTCAATCCACCCGAAAAAAAAACGGCCGTATCCGGGAAAGATCTGGATCGGTTCCGGTTCTATCAGAAGTATTTTTCATTTGTTGAAATCAATCGCACGTTTACCGAAGAACCCTCTTTTGCGTTCTTCGACGAGCTCGAGAAAAACAGCAAGGTGGAGATGCGGTTCGCCGTTCGGGTTCACAGGGATATTTCCCATACGGACAACTGGGATCCTCTGCCCAAGATCGATCTGATGCACAAGCTGATGTCCGCTGTGGTGCCGATTGTGGAGACGGGGAAGTTCTACAGTTTTTTGATCCAGCTCGAAGATCGCGTGCACAGAAGTCAGCAGGCGCTGGATTATTTTCTAAAAATCGCCTCCGAGGCGCTGAAACGAAACTTCGATGTGCACATCGAATTCAGACACGCCAGCTGGCACAATTCATACCCCTTGCAGGTGTTGAAGAACAACGGTATCGGTGTGTGCAATGTGGAGATTCCACCTATGTCACACGTATTCCCCCTTAAGTCCTATGCCACGACCGAGAAGGCGTATGTTCGATACAACGGGTTGAATTACCAGGCCTGGAGATCGAACAGAAAAAAAGCCCGGGATGAACGGGCTGATTATCTGTATACCGAAGCACAGATCGAAGACCGTATTCAGGGCCAGATCGGTCTCGTGCATAAGGCGAGTCAGGTGGCCGTGGTGTACACCAATACCCACCAGAGCAAAGCGATTCTAAATGCCCTCCAGAATATCCGCCAACTAAAACAGTATTTCGAATTCGCCCAAATTCTGTCCGCGTAGCAAATAGTCGAGTGACCAGGGATCCAGGGGATGGACCCGTGCCTTGTCGATGCCTCCAAAACCGCGTAGGAGCGAGCCCCTGACTGCGAATTCCACCGAGACACTACCTCCACCGACATTCAACCTGCAACTGATATCACTTTGTCTACCGACGGCAAATTGATCTTAATTGTCGTGGGTTGGGTCATTCTCCAACACGGCCAACCAGGGGACCAAGGACCCCTGGCTAAGATGCAGCACCCCTTCAGGGCACCAGAGCAAGATCGTTGCACGCACTTTGTACCGCACCATTGCCGATATGGGCTCACAATTCCAGGGTAAGTTGTCGGTCAGAGGGTAAGCGGAACAAATCCGTACGCAGCACGTGATCGCAGGATCCAAACCCGGCTTTTCTACTGGACATTTCAAAAAAATTCTGAAGCAGATCTGCGCCGGCACCGTATCCACGCATACGAGATCCGTATTTGGAGTCGGAGAGCTTTCCATCCCGGACACGTTTCAAACCGTTCAAAACCTTATGGACCCTGTTGGGATAATTTCGGCTGAGCCAATCCTGAAAAAGGGAGTTGACAGGACCCGGAAGGCGCAAAAGGATGTAGTTGGCCCAGGAAGCGCCTCTGTCCCTGGCGGCCTGCAAGATCTCCGGGATCTCCGCTTCGGTGAGGCCGGGGATGACCGGAGCGAGGTTCACGCCAACAGGAATCCCCAGTTCAGACAGGGTCTGTATAGTCTCGAGACGCTTAAGTGGACTGGAGGTGCGGGGTTCCATTCGGGCGTGCAGATCGGTGTCCAGTGTTGTGACGGAGAGAACTACGTGAACGAGGTCCTGGGCCGCAAGCGATGAGAGGATGTCGGCGTCTCTGGTGATGAGGTGGTTCTTGGTGATGATGCTGACAGGGTTGCGGAAGTCGAGGAAAACTTTGAGACAGGATCGGGTCAGTTCGAGTTTCCGTTCGACGGGCTGGTAACAGTCCGTGTTCCCTGACATGGCAACGGATTGCGAAATCCAGTTCCGCTTCCCGAGGGCTTTACGAAGCAAATCGGGGGCATCCCTTTTGACCAGAATCTGCGTTTCGAAATCCAAACCTGCGGAAAAGCCGAGATACTCGTGACTGGGTCTGGCATAACAATAGATGCAGCCGTGTTCACACCCGCGATATGGGTTGACGCTGTATGTGAAAGGGACATCAGGACTGTTATTTTCAGCAAGAATGGACAGTGAGGCGTCCTGGAGAAATCTCGTAGGAAGCCGCAAAGGCTCGGCATGAGTTTCCAGATGGAATTGCTGAAAACGGTTTGGCGGATTCTCTCCGGTGGATCGGCCAAGGGGGCTGGATGACACGGTGATGGCTCCGGTGCTGGTTTACAATTGTCACATAATATACTATACATATGTACAGTAAACAAGATGCCATGTGTCGATAATGGATTAGGACTGGACACAACAGCAGGGATGCCATATTATTGATCAACCCCGGCGAAAGTCCCGGGGACAGTGCTGCGGTGAAGACACGCGAGGTGCAGAACAAATGCAAGAAAAGGTGATACAGGCTATTGAAGGAGAAGAGGACCTGCAACTGGCTCTAGAGGCCTGGTTCAAGGGTAGGGATGAAGACTTTTTCAAAGTCGTCAGTCGGGAGAACCAGACATCTGCGTTCAAGGTGAAATCGCCAACTGAGGAGCAGGCCGAGGAACTGAGCGACCCTGCAGAAGCCGGCGAGGATGAAGAAGAGAACGAAGACGAGACCGAAGAGGTCGTGATCGTTGATCATTCCGTGGAGGTGGTCTGTCAGGGAAGAGCAGCGCTTGGCAAGATGATGGAGTCGGCGAGGGAATTGAGCGGCAAGTCGATATTCGTGGAAGATACAGATATCGTATTGTCGGTAGGAAACCTTTCCGAGGTCTTCAAACAAGGTCTTGCAGTCAGTTCATTCGAATTTATCGCACCCGCATCCATAACCGTACCGGCAAGCGGGCATTCCCGTGTAACGGTGTATGCGGTTTTTCAGCGACACCCGGACAGTATGGCGCAGGCGAGTTTCTCTGTCAAATATCGTGTGAAGGATGCCGCGTCCGAATCCCTGTTTTCCGAAGTGGAATTCGAACAGAAGAAGATTTTCGCATACGTTCTTTCCAGTATCGAATTTCCGGTGAACGCAGATGGGGAGCATGAATTGGAACTGCTCATCGGTGATGAGGTGCTGCACGTCCACACATTCACTGCGCTTGCCAAAAGCATTGTGTCAGAGGCAACACTCACCGATGTGATCGAGCGGTATCAAACTGCAGAGCCGAACGGGGAATAAAGAGAAGGTCAGGGATCGATGGTGTGGAATTGCAGAGAAACCGGATCGCCATCGAGATCCAAAGATGCATAAGATATGGGGATGGAGAATCTGCGGGGGCCAATGCTACCGGGATTCACGTAGCGGGTCTCGCCCTTCATTTCTTCGGCCGGCATGTGAGAGTGGCCGTAGACAACGAAATCCGGTGGATCCCTCTCCAGTAACAGCTCGTTGATATTGTGGACCATATGTATGCGGTATCCCCCTATCTCCAGGGTCACACTTTCGGGAAGCTGGTTGACCCTTTCGTCCCTGTCCACATTGCCTCTCACGAAAACAATTCGGTCGTTGAGGTCTAAAAACCTCTGGAGAATTTCATCTGATCCGACATCACCTGCGTGAATCACGTGGTCGGTGGTTTTCAAGACGGGTTCGATTTCCGGACGGATCAGGCCGTGTGAATCTGAGATAATTACAACTGTTGACACTGGAAGCAGCTCCTCAATGAAATGGGACGGTCCGACATCTATCAGGCCGTCCCTTTTGTATTGCCTGTTTTCGGCGTTCAGGAAAGCGTTTGTGCGATCGTTTCCCTGAGCGTCTGGATCTCGAATGGTTTCTCGAATACAGCAGCCGGCTTCAGCTTTTTGAGGGCCCCGCTGTAGTGCGGCAGCTTGAGATAGCCGGAGATGATGATATACCGGAGTTCATCTGGCAGGTTCTCTATCAAACCAAAGCCGTCCGATTCCGGCATATTCAGATCGGTGACCACCAGGTCTATGTCGTGATCGCCGACCATCACCTCAGTTAGCCCCAGCTGGCCATTTCCGGCCTCGACCACATTGAAGGAGTCGGTCAGTGATTCGCGAAGGATCGTTCGGATTTCCGTGTTGTCGTCGACCACCAGGACGGTGGGTTTCATGAGGTTACTCCCTTCGGCGGTTTGTAAATCAGGGAGGGGAGATGAACTGTGCAAGCCACCGGGGAGGGGAAGGAAGCGAATCGGCTTGCGGCCTGGATCAATAACTCCTTCTATTACTATAATATAGGCACGAATCGGGATCTGTAAAGTGATGTATGAATTTTCCTCTTGACCTGATGCTCAAAGTGGTATACATTTGTATACGATGCACAAATGAATACGCAAATCATCAACTTCAGGAGGAGTTAACATGGAATATCGAAAATCTTCTGACGGTCGACTCTGGAAAAGCTGTTCATTGAGGGAAGTAAAAAAGGTCCTTCGTCGGGAATTTAAGGGACATTTCACCCTGGATGATATGAAATCGCGTCCAGGCGCCGTTTTCGGTACCTCCAGAGGGTTTTATCAGATTTCAGTGCTTTGAGATTTAGCAGCCGTTTCTTCGGTGCCGTGTAGACTCCTGTAGATAGTTTCAGCCAAATTAGGTCCTATGCCTTTCAGGGCGGCGATTTCTTCCTGTGAGGCATTCAGGACCTTTTTCTTGGATCCAAAATGGGTGAGCAACAGATTTCTTCTGCTGGGTCCAACGCCGTCTATCAGGTCCAGATCGGACTTTATCGTGTCCAACTTACGCAGTTTCCTGTGATAGGTGACCGCGAAGCGATGGGACTCATCCCGTAACGCTCTCAGCAGGCGAAGAGATGACGAATCTTTGGGGATGTTCTGGGGATCCGAGTGGCCGGGAAGGAAGACTTCCTCCATACGCTTTGCAAGGCCAATCACCGGTTGATTCTTTATACCGAGCGACTGGAGCGCTTTTACCGCACTCGACAGTTGTCCCTTTCCGCCGTCGATCAGGAGCAGGTCTGGAAATCCGCCATTTTCCTCGAGAAGTCTCTTGAATCTTCGCGTGACGACCTGTTCCATCATGGCGAAATCGTTCGGGCCCTCGATGCCGTGAATCTGAAAGTGGCGATAGTCCTTCTTCAGAGGTTTGCCATTTACGAAACAGACGAGTGAGGCCACCGGTTTTGTGCCCTGGGTGTTCGAGATGTCCACCGCCTCGATGCGTTTCGGGGGCACTTTCAATTTCAGATCTCGTTGAAGTGCCGCTACCGCTCCGGTAACCTGGGATTTCCGGTTGTCCCGTTTCAGTCTCCGCTCCATAAGGAGCAGGGTTGCGTTGTTTTCCGCCATTCTCAGGAGGCGTTCCTTCTCTCCTCTCTGGGGAATTCGGATTTCGACCAATCCTTCGGCGCGGTCACGCAGCCAGTCCAGGATGGTCTCCCGGTCCTCGGTGTCATACCGGAGGTTGATTTCGCGGGGAACGAAGCTGGCGGTGCTGTAGTATAACCGTAGAAAGTTGGACGATACCTCCTCCATTGGGGTTTGTAGTACGCCTCCGAGGAAGTAGTGCTGGCGGCCGATGAGACGTCCATCGCGGACTTCCATGATCACGGCGCAAGCCTCGTTGTCTTCCTTGGCAAGCGCCACCGTGTCCCAGTCTGAGAGATCGTGGGAAACGACTTTCTGCCGTCGGGTGACATTTTCCAGTGCCTGCAGCCGATCACGGAGGGCACCCGCGTCTTCGAATTTGAGGTCGTCGGAGGCCCTTTTCATTTGGTTTTTGATTGTTCTGACAACATCTTTATGTCGTCCGGTAAGGAAGAGTACAGCCTCCTCGATGATTTTTCCGTAGTCCGACTCGGAAATGAAACCTTCGCAAGGTCCGTCGCATCGGTTGATTTCATAGTCCAGACAGAGTTTGGCAGCTTTGCAGGGCAGGTCGAAATCGCAGCTCCTGACCTTGAAGAGTTTGCTTAGCGACTTGAGCGTTTTCCGGAGCGATTTCACATCGGAGTACGGACCCAGGTAGCGTGATCCATCCCGGACTATATCTCGGGTAAGCAGGATTCGCGGGAAGGGTTCCCTGGTTATGCGGACAAACGGATATTTCTTGTCATCCTTCAGATTGATGTTGTATTTGGGTTTATGGGTCTTGATCAGGTTGGCTTCCAGAATGAGGGCTTCGACTTCGGTGTCGGTGACGATGTAATCCATTGTCCAGACACTTCTGACGAGCGCCCGAAACTGGGGGCGGCCATCATACCCGCGAGGCCTGAAATAGGAATTCGTTCTGCTTCGCAGCGATTTGGCTTTGCCTATGTAAATGATGATGCCTTCCCGATCACGCATGATGTAGACGCCGTGTTCATCGGGCAAATGCTGCAGCATTTCAAGCAGCTGCTTCCTGGCCTCTTTGGGACCCATATCCGGGTGGACCGGCTTGACTTTCAGAACTTCCACAGTGACTCCTGTTTTGTGTGTGTTGACGTCTAATAATACGACAAGTTGGCCGTGGTGGCTATGGTTAGTGCACAGAAATCGAACAGATGTCAGCAGGTCGTAATGAGATTGGATGTCACACGGCGGAAACAGGGTCTGCAGCAGTTGGAAAGTTCCGCCGATAGGCTATTGCATTTCAGTCTCCCTTCAGACTTGGAGGGAGGTGCAGCCAGGCTCGGTGCCGGGGGCAAGCGACAGTCTGCGAGGACTGTTCGGAATCGCCTTACAGAATGATCACAATAGAGGGTTGAGATGGGATTGGACAGATTTCACAGGGCGACGTCAGAATGGTTCCGCGGAGCATTCGCATCTCCAACTGAAATTCAGTTGAGGGCGTGGCCCGAGATCCAGAATCGGGCGCACACCTTGATTGCTGCGCCCACAGGGTCCGGAAAGACGCTCGCCGCATTCCTCGCCACCATAGATGAGCTTGTGAAGCAGGGGCTGGAGGACAGACTGGAGCGAAAGACTCAGGTGGTCTATGTGTCCCCACTGAAGGCATTGAGCAACGACATAGAGAAGAACCTGCAGATTCCTCTGGCCGGAATCTCGCAGGAGTTGGCGAACCTGGGTCTGGAAGATGTGGAGATCAAGGTGATGGTACGGACAGGGGACACCCCGGCTTCGGCCAGAACGAAAATGATCAAGAATCCGCCGCATATTCTGGTGACCACGCCGGAGTCTCTTTACCTGCTGCTGACAAGCGAGAGTGGTCGGGAGATGCTGTCTGATGTGAAGACTGTGATTGTGGACGAGATTCACGCGATGGTGGGCAGTAAGCGGGGTTCTCACCTCGCGCTTTCTCTCGAGCGATTGGACAATCTTACCCGGGGCGACCTGATCCGGATCGGTCTGTCCGCCACGCAAAAGCCGATCGAGAATGTTGCGAAGTTTCTGGTTGGCAGCCATGGTGCTTGTGAGATCGTAGATGTTGGACACAAACGGGAGATGGATCTGGCCATCGAAGTTCCCGGTTCACCTCTTACAGCCGTTATGGCGAACGAGGTCTGGGAAGAGGTCTATGCGCGACTCGAAGTTCTGATCAACAGCCATCAGACAACGCTGATTTTTGTAAATACAAGACGGCTGGCCGAGCGGATGGCCCATCATTTGACAGAAAAGCTGGGGCCGCATATGGTGACGGCTCACCACGGCAGCATGTCCAAAGCGCATCGACTGGATGCAGAGCAACGCCTGAAATCGGGTACGCTGCGGGCATTGGTGGCCACCGCCTCACTGGAACTCGGAATCGATATCGGTTCCGTAGATCTCGTATGCCAGATGGGTTCACCAAAGTCCATTGCGGCCTTGATCCAGCGCGTGGGAAGATCCGGACACACCGTGGAAGGAGAGCCCAGGGGACGAATTTTTCCACTGAGCAGGAATGAGCTTGTCGAGTGTGCGGCCTTGCTGGATGCAGTGAACCGGGGAGAACTTGACCGGATCGTGATTCCGGATAAACCGGTAGACGTTCTGACCCAGCAGATCGTGGCGGAAGTGGCGGCGAGAGAATATGCAGAGGATGACCTGTTTGATCTGGTGAAGCAGGCCTATCCATACCGAAATCTGGAGCGGAAGGTTTTTGATGACGTGGTGGGTATGCTTTCCGATGGTTTCACGACACGAGCCGGGAGAAAGCGGGCATATCTGCACCGCGATATGGTGAACGGAATGGTGCGAGGGCGGAAGAACGCGCGGATCACCGCGCTGGTCTCAGGTGGAGTGATTCCCGATACGTTTGATTATGATGTCTATCTGGAACCCTCCAACACATTCATTGGCACATTGCACGAAGATTTTGCGATCGAGAGTATGGCCGGAGATGTGTTCCAGCTCGGGAACAGTTCCTGGAGAATCTTGAGAGTGGAGAACGGACGGGTTCGGGTTGCAGACGCCGAAGGGGCAGCGCCAAGCATCCCGTTCTGGTTGGGAGAAGCGCCCGGGAGAACCACCGAATTTTCATTTTCCGTTTCCAGATTCAGAGAGGAAATGGCGTCCCGATTCGGGGTGATCGGAGAAGCGGGTTGGGCGGATGATGCCCTGGCGTGGTTGAGAGATGATCTGGATCTATCGTCAGCCGCAGCGGATCAGATCGTGAATTACCTGGGAGCAGCGGCGGGAGCTCTGGGGGGTATGCCGACTCAGAACAGAATTGTGGTCGAACGTTTTTTCGATGATGCCGGAGATATGCACGTGGTGCTTCACTCGCCCTTTGGGAGTCGACTGAACCGGGCGTGGGGTCTGGCCCTGCGAAAGCGGTTTTGCCGGAAGTTCAATTTCGAATTGCAGGCCGCAGCGAATGAAGATTCCATTCTCCTGTCCCTGGGTTCGACCCACAGTTTCCGTCTGGAGGAGGTTTTTCAGTATTTGCAGAAGCAAACGGTTCGGACTGTTTTGACGCAGGCGCTTCTGGATTCTCCGATGTTTCAGGTGCGGTGGCGGTGGAATGCCACGAATGCGCTGGCGGTGCAACGTCGTCAGGCAGGTAAGAAGGTTCCTGCGATACTTCAGAAGATGCAGAGCGAGGATCTTGTGGCACTGGTGTTTCCGGATCAACTCGCGTGTCTTGAGAATATCGCCGGTGAGCGAGAGGTTCCCGATCATCCACTGGTGGATCAGACGATCAAAGATTGCCTATACGAGGCTATGGATATCGATGAGCTGGAGCAGTTGATCGGGGATATTCAGGCGGGCATACCTGAACTGGTTCCAGTGGATCTGAGGTCACCCTCTCCACTCGCCGAGGATATTGTAAATGCCCGGCCGTATGCGTTTCTGGACGACGCGCCGCTCGAGGAGCGCAGGGTGAATGCCGTTCGGAATCGCCGGTGGCTGGACCCGGCGGAGGCGCGTGATCTCGGCAAGCTGGACCAGGCGTCGATCGATTCGGTCAAGGCGCAGGCCTGGCCTCTGGTAAGGGATATCGATGAGCTGCACGACGCCCTCGTGCTGAGTGGTTACCTGACGGATCGCGAGATCGAAAAAGGCGATGGAGAGAGCAGTTGGTTGGAATTGGCCAGGGCGCTTTCGAGAGTGGGGCGGGCGGCTCTGCTGGTGAAGGGTGAACACAGGGTATGGGTTTCCGCCGAGCGAAGTCTCCAGATGGCCGAATTGTATTCCGATCACGAATTTCAGCCGGCATTTGATTTCCCCGATGAGGTCAAAATTCGATTTCCCGGTAAGGAGCATGCGCTGGTCGAAATCCTTCGTTCACGTCTCGAGGCACTGGGCCCGGTAAGGGAACGGGACCTGGTCGAGGAGATGGGCCTGTCTGATGGGGTGGTTGCTCAGGCACTGATCGCACTCGAGGTCGAAGGGTTCGCGATCCAGGGGCATTTCTCACCGGGCTGTGAGCTGGTGGAATGGTGCGAGCGAAGACTGCTGGCCCGCATTCATCGGCACACGCTGGACCGGCTGCGGAAAGAGATCCAACCGGTTTCCTCGGCAGATTATATGCGTTTTCTTTTTTCCTGGCATCGGCTTTCGGGCGATCGGCCGGAGGGGATCGAGGCGCTTTTTGAGCTTCTCCAACAGCTCGAGGGGTTCGAAGCGCCGGCTGCAGCCTGGGAGGGTGATATCCTGCCTGTTCGCCTCACGAGCTATGACCACACCTGGCTCGATGCCCTTTGCGCCTCCGGGAGAATCGCGTGGGGCAGGTTTCGGCAACCTCGCCTGGAAAATGGTAAGCAACTCTTCGGGCCGATCAAGACGACGCCTATTTCTTTGATTACGCGTCAGCATTTGACCTTCTGGGTGCAGACTCCGCAAGAAAACGAGCCCTCTTCATATGCTGCCCAGGTTGCGGAGGCCATGGAAGCTGGTGGCGCTCTGTTTTTCGACGAGATCATTTCGAGAACCGGGCTTTTGAAGGCCCAGGCAGAGGATGGCATCGCTGAGCTCGTGGCATTGGGGAGGCTTACGTCGGACAGCTTTACCGGACTGAGGGCTCTTCTGGTGGACTCGAAATACCGTTCGAGGCGTGGAAGAAACAAGAGCCCGAGTTTTAGTATGGAGATGGCGGGCAGATGGTCTCTTCTGCCGGGAGGATCTGAGGATTCCGAATCGGAATCGGTGGAGCGGATCGTTCGCACTTTGCTTCGACGATATGGTGTGATTTTCCGAAAGATCGCCTACCACGAGGAAATGAGTCCACCCTGGCGGGAAATTGTCCGCGTATGCCGAAGGCTCGAGGCGCGGGGTGAAATCAGGGGAGGCCGGTTTGTGGAAGGCGTCTGGGGTGAACAGTTCGCACTGCCGGAGGTGATTCCGATCCTTCGGTCTGCGAGAAAACACGCAGACGAGGAGCAGTTGGTTTCCATATGTGCTGCGGATCCATTGAACTTGACCGGGGTAATCACGCCAGGCAAGCGGGTTCCCAGCCTCTTTACGAATCGAATTCTATATCGCAACGGTTCCCCTGTGGCGATCAAGGAAGGCAAAGAAACGCGGTTGCTCGAGGGAACTGAGGATCTCGATGGATGGGAGATGGAAAACAAGCTGAAGCGGTGGAATATCTCTCCCAAACTCAAACCGTATCTGAATCGGGGAGTTGGCTGAGTTGAGGCATTCTGTGCGAGAAACACAGGAGGATTAGCGTGCGAAAGATTGTAGCTGTGATCGTAGGGATGATTGCCGGGGCTACGCTTGTGGGTATGGTGGAAGGCGTGGGCCACATTCTGTTTCCACTGCCGCAAGGTATAGATGCGACAGATATCGAAAGTCTTAAGACGAATATGGACAGAATACCCGTGGGCAGTATGCTTTTTGTGCTGCTTGGCTGGGTGATCGGGAGCGGCTCGGGAAGTGCCCTGGCGGTGTGGATTTCTAGGTCGACTGTGGTTCCCGGACTGATCGTGGGCGGTATGCTGATGGCCGGGGGAATTGCTACGATGGCGATGCTGCCTCATCCGGTCTGGTTCCTTGTTTTAGGGTGTCTTGTTTTTCTGCCATCGGCGTGGCTGGGGGCCCAATTGGTGATACGACAGAGGGACTGAAGAAGCTGGTCCAGCAAGGTGATTGACAGATGAAGAGGTTATGAAGATCGAGCCGCTTTTGCCGAGGATCCGCAAGGGTTTGGTGGGGTAGTCAATCATGATGTTCATTTCTCAAGACCTCCGATGGTTCTCATCCGGGGGTCTTTTTGCAGATGGATCTGGAGGCCAGGATGTGCAGAAATATCAGAACGCTTTTCAATTTTGAACCACCCGCAACCGATGACGAGGTTCGCGCAGCGTGCCTGCAGTTTGTCAGAAAGGTCAGCGGATTCAGGAGTCCGTCCAAGGCAAATGAGAAGGCCTTCCATCAGGCAGTAGAGGAGACGACCGCCGTCACGAGAAAGTTGATCGGGTCTCTGACTACCCAGGCGGCAACTCGCAACCGGGAGGTCGAGGTGGATAAAGCCAGGCGGAAATATGCCTTGAGGAACCAGGGGTAGTCAGAAGACATCTGGACCAGAGAAAAAAAGCCCCCTCCGCCCGTTTCGGTCGCATAAAAATGCTCCTACTGTTCGGAGAGGGCCTGACCATTCGGCATCACTCGCCCGTTATCAGAAGCCGGGTGATGATGGTCTTCCCGAGTTAGGGTAGATTACCCCTGCATCATGCTATATCGACAAGAACTTGAGACTCTTTAGGTATTTTTTTGTTTGGGAATGTCGCAGCAACACTTAGTGGGCGGACCCAACGAACGGGAATGGGGAAGTAAAGCGCTCGACCATTTCAAACCGCTTGCGGTGAACTTCCAGCGATCTTATATTCACGCTCCCCGATGGTAGACACATCGATCGTCTGCCATCTTTCCCCAACCCTCCCCGGGAGCAATAAGATGTCAGATTCCCCAATTCCGTTCGACCCCGATATGATCACGCCGCTCCACCCGAGATGGGATGCGTTTCAGGAGCGATTGGCAGGAGAGGGAGGTTGCAGATTTCAACACGACGATGAGGTTCGCTGGAGATGTGCACATGACCATCGGTATTCTCGACGCATCCTGGCTCAGATGGGTGTAGAGGATCTCGACCGAAATTTGACCCTCCTGTCCGAACAAGGCGGACATTGTGACTGTGAAGTCCTGCTGAACCTTGGAGAGGCTTCGGATCTGGCAGATCTTGTGGAAGATTCTGTTGGTGAGCGGCCTGCGTTAGAGAGACCAGCTGCGATTTAAGCAAGTGGGAATGGCTCTAGATGACGAAATTGGAAAGGCTGGCGAAAAAAGGACCTTTTGTGTACGCCCAGTTCACCCCTCCTGAACAAATGAGAGCCAGGCATTTGATGGGGAGGGTGGTTGATGACGGTGAAATTCTGGACGGCATGCGTGAGTTCCACAGTGCAGGAACCCGTTGTGCGGTAATCGTGGAATGGGGGAAAATGAGCTATTTCTTGACCGAAGCAGACAAGCTTGGGAACGTGATCGGTCTGCCGGAGGTTTCCAGGATGCTCGACATATATGATATGAAGGATACCCTGTGCATAGTTTTTGTCCGGTCGAAACGGGTTTTCGCAACTCACGTAGCGATCGAACAAGAGGCCCCCAACTGATCCACAATCGTACAGTTTCATGGCATGAATTCAGCCCACCCGGAATCAACAGGTGGGCGTTTTTGGTTTCTTAGGCAAAAACAGAGTTCATACCGAATTCAGGAAATCAGGACTTCGACGATTTCTTGTCCGGTTTTTTCATCAGCGATCGAAGCATCTTCAGATTCTGTTTGTCATCTTCAAGATCCATGCGGTTACAAGTGGCTCCCTGCCCCTGATCAAGGCATTGGAACGGTCCTCCTGCTATGGATTGGTGCGAACCGAAGATCATCGTGCATCCTTGAAGATTTGGTGCAGAAAATTATTCCGATTGGTCGTCATTCCGGTCACCTCTAACCCGCTCGAGTCTTGCCCGAAGTTCGATTATTTCCTCACAGAATCCTTTTTCCCGTATCTTTCCACCCTGGATGTCTTCCTGAAGTGCCGATTGATTCTCTTCCAGAGATTTCATTTGTCTCTTTAACTGCGAGTTTTCCGAGAGGATTCTCTGGAGCAATTGGCTCATGGTGCTGACTCTGTCGTCATTCTGCTTGAGGCGCTTGAGATAATAATAGCCCACAAGGAGACATATAAGTAGCAAACCGGTGGTCAATAATTGACCCATTTCCATAGCACGTTACCGTCGATGAGGATGGGTTGAACCATAAAATCTAAGAAAACGAGGCAGAAGCGACTTTCCGACTGATATGTGCGATATAGCCCGGCATACGAGTTGCTTGTATTACAGGTGAAACCAAACCCAAAAGGAGGCTGGAATGCAACTGGACAAGCTTAACTTGAGAGAAATCAAAGAATTTGCAGAAGACAGCAAGATCTCTATTCCTTTCAAGTTGAAGGACAAGCAGGAAATTATTGCCCACGTAGCTCAGTATCTGGGTGTCAATCGTCAGGCAGAGCAGGAAGCCGGTTAGTCTCATCTGTTGGAAGGGCATCCCTCTTCCGTTCAGTTCCCCAGCGAACCGCCAGATTCCCAAACTTCTCCCGAACCGAATCTATGGCGTCCTGGACCTGGCCGGTTGAAGTGTCCCAAAGAGACAATTGGGTTCCATCTGCCAACAGGTTGCTTGCTCCCACACCAAGCAGTCTGACAGGTTCATTGTTCCGCCAGAGTTTTTGAAAAAGCCGCTCGGCTTCTTCAAAGATCCTCAGGTCGAGGTTTACCGGCTCATCAAGCGTGATGCTTCTGGTGAGGGTGGTAAAATCCGAACGTCGATACTTTAGCGTAACCGTCCGACAAAGGACTCCGGACTGTCTGAGGTCTCTACCCACAGATTCAGAGAGGTGCAAAAGTGTTCCCTCCAGAACCCGGGGATCATCTATGTCGCGAGAAAAGGTGGTCTCGTGGCTGTGAGATTTGGCCTCTCTAACGGTTTCAACTTCGCGGGTATCGATGCCCCTGGCGTGATCAAGTATTTTCCTTCCATAGTCCCCAAATTCCTGCAGGATTCTCTGTTCTGACGGCAGTACATCGCCAATCGTATAAACACCCAGGTTTCTGAACGTCAGGGCCGTTTTTGGTCCCACGCCCCACAGGGCATCGATCGGTAAGGGCGCAAGAAAGGCCTCCTCTTCTCCCGGGTTAACGACGTTGATGGTATTGGGTGGGAGACCGGTCTGTGCAGAGCCTTTCCCAACATTGTTGGCGATCTTTGCCACCAACTTGCTCGTCGCCACGCCCAGGGAGCAGGGTAGATCCAGCTCCTTGTTGACCCGGTTCTGGAGTTGACGCGCGATATCCTCTCCTGAGGATTCTGATCCTGTGACATCCAGAAACGCCTCGTCAATGGATACCTGTTCCACAAGGGGGGTTACAGAATCGAGCAGTGTCATTACCAGTGCAGACGTGTCACTGTATGCCTGATGGCTTCCTGACACAATCCCGAGCGATGGGCACAAGCGGAGGGCCTGGGCCGTGGGCATCGCGGAGCGAACCCCGAATCTTCGAGCTGCGTAGGAACAGGAAGCGACCACGCCTCTCCCATCGGGAGACCCCCCCACGGCAAATGGCAGCCCCTCGAGTCTGGGATTCTTCTGCTCCTCAACGGCACAGTAGAAGGCGTCCAGGTCGAAATGAAGGATTGTTGCCCAACCCATCTTCCATCCTCCTCCTACCGGACAAGTCAGCGCAATTCCCGTGAACTTTGAATCCCCGGAGCATCGGATAAGCCTGCCAGGTCAACTCACAGACGGGCGGACATCGTACCGCAGGCCTGGGGCCTTTCGCGCCTGGTGGTGGGACTGTTGACGGCGTGGACGAGGCCTGTCCAGGGATCCGAACGACCCCCGGACTTCTCAAATGCCTCTTGTGTCTTCCGTAAAGAACTTTCACACCTGCCCAGCGTTCACCTACGCTTTGGATGACTGGGAGTGAATGGCGAATGCTGCGCCTTGCGGATCCATACACTGGGCGACGTAATCGCCACCCGGAACTTCCATTGGGCCATTTAGGATGGTGGCACCAAGCGACGGAAGCAATTCACACGTCTTGTGTACATCCTCAACTACGAAATAGTTGAGCCACGCAGAAGGTCCCGGCATGTCTGGCGATTTTGTGTACATACCTCCAAGCGGCGGACTGTCCCCCTGTCCGAACATTTGGTAAATCCCCGCTTCACCCATGTCCATTGTATCCAATTTGGCCCAGCCGAAAAGCGCGGAGTAGAATTCGAATCCTGCGGCTGAATCTGCTGACATCAATTCGTGTCAGGAGAACTTTCCAATTTCCATCAGATCTCCTTTTGGCGGCATGGGCTCGTTTGGTGTGAAGACTGCAAAGGCAGCTCCCTGGGGATCTGCAAGAACTGCAAATCGGCCAACGGTGGGAATGTCCATGGCGGACTTGAGTGTGGTGCCACCGAGTCCTTCTGCCTGGGTGACAGTGTCGTCCACACTGTCGGTCTGGATATAGGATAGCCAGTGCGGCGGGGCCCCCATATCACTGGCTTCTTTGGGCAGTTCCATCAGTCCACCGATGGGTGTTTCCCCTACGGTCCACATCGTATAATCCTCTCCACCGTCCCACGAAGTCGTTCCCCAACCTGTGAGCTTCTCATAAAATTCAGTTGCCGCAGCCGTGTCTGTGGTCATCAGGTCGTACCAAACGAATTTACCTTTGGACATCGTGGTAAGCCTCCAGTCTATGTATTTGCAATCTTTGCCGGCATTCTGCGGTCACCTTCG
>CAVOEZ010000006.1:0-20363 GCA_963694355.1 Latescibacteria bacterium UBA2968
GGATGGCGAGCGGCTGAAGTTCACAATTGCAGCGTTCACCCCCGGCACGCAGTATGTGGATGTGTCCGAGCTGGTGGCCATACATTGGCGCGATTTGGGTATCCAGTCGACTGTAAAGCCGGAGGATGTGGCGCTGTGGGTAGTTCGGGCTACCGCAGGCGAGCACCACGTATCGGTATATGGGGCATCAGGTGGGTTTCGGCCTTTGATGGATCCGGTGTGGTTCTTTCCTTCGGCGACCACGGCTTACTGGGCGCCGCTGCACGGACTCTGGTATAGTACCGATGGTAGAGCAGGCGACAAACCAACTGGAAAGATCGGTCGCATTGTCGACATTTACAAGGAGGCGATGACCACCGTAGATGAATTGCGCCAGATAGAACTGGTGAAGGAAGCCGTAGAGCTCCATGCGGAGAATCTGTGGCGCATTGGCGTATGCAGCGGATTCGATGCCCTGTTCCTGGTGAAGAACAATTTCCGAAACGTCCCGGAGGTGTCGTTCAGCGACAATCCGTTGTTGTCTCCAGGGCATACCCACCCCGAACAGTACTTTTTCAAGAAATGAATGCGCCAGAGGATTCGGCAGATTTGGCTGCAAAAAAGGCGACCTCAGGTGAGGTCGCCTTTTCTATTGGGGTATTGGCCGGTAAGTGAGTGCAGGATCAGCTCATACCAGGCTGCTGATGCTGGTCACCGGGGAATGATCGCCCTCTCGAATCATTTCTTTCAGAAGCTCGTCTGCTTCGGCTGGTTGAAAAGTCCCATCCATAACACAGGCTTTCAGAATTCCGATTGTACCTGTAAATCGAAGACCGCAGGCTTTGCACGCTTGCCTCGCGTTCCAGTCATCCGTGACGACGATGCCGCCTCTGGAGGTCGCGCAAGAAATACAGGAGGCCTCACCTGGGCCCAATCCTCGAAGGAGTGACCGGAAATGTTCCCGTTCACCATCTGACATGAACTCCACTTTGCTGAATCTGCCTGAACTTACTGCCGTTTCGATATCAAGAAGCGCTGAATGTCCTGCAGAAATCCCATCGCATATCTCGTCCATGACCTGCTGCGTCAAATGGGCACGCTTCCCATATCTGGTGACCAGAATGCCAAGGTGGTTTACAAGTGCAAAATTGCTTAGGCAGACGGTGTCCATAAAATAAATCGAATCTGGGTCACGCAAGAGATGCGTCCTCATCACCATACGCATTTCGTTGCTCGATCTTTCGATCATTCAGCCAGTTTCGAAGGTCCAGCATATGGAGTCCCATTTCTTTCGCAAGCTTACCTATGCTGATGTAGCCACCCTGATATGCGGAGATCGCCTGAGACTGTCTTAGCGGGAGGTCGGAAAGCGAAGGCTGATAACATGCAGAAATGGCCTCCCGAACCAGTTGTCCTTTGCTGGTTTTTCGGATCTCAGCGAGATATCTCAGCTTTTCATCCGTATCCTTGTCCAGTTTAATGTGCAGGGTCGATTCCTGAGCCATAAAATGCCACCTTTGTATAAGATTATGTATAAATATACAATATTATGGATATGTGTTCAATACTCGCCCATTTGCTCCTGGCATACGCTCGAAAACTCAGCCCCGCTCCTTTAGATCGTAAACGGCGATCATGTAAGGATGGTCCAAATCGAGATAGGTGAGCGTAACAGGGTTCGCGACTCTACCTGCCGGTCTGATGTTCTGTCCTTCGGCTCCGGCCCGGTCATCCCCAATATCCTTCCCGCATTCCAGGACCATCTGCGTCAATCTTCGCACGACATCGGGGTGCTGATCGTATAGGTTTGATGTTTCTCCGATATCAGACTCAAGATCGTACAATTCCTGTAGGTCTTCATCATCCTTGCAGATGTGCAGCTTCCATTTCCCGCTTCTAACGGCTTCAATCGTATTCCTCTTGTAATAGAAGAACGATTCGTGCTCTGTCTGGGCGCCCTCTTCAGAAAAAAGGAGAGGGCGTATGTCTTTTCCATCGATGATCCGCTCAGAAGGTGCCTCTGCGCCACCGATGGCTGCAAGTGTTGGGTAGAAGTCCATCGATAGTGTGAGCTCTTGGCACTCGCTTCCGGCAGGGATCTTTCCCGGCCACCTCGCCAGTAGGCAGACTCGCTGGCCGCCTTCCCAGGTTGTGCCCTTGGTCCCTCTAAGCGGACCATTGCTTCCACCTTCGTCCCGCACTCTGGATCCATTGTCACTGGTGAACAGAACGAGCGTGTTTTCGTCGAGACCCAGAGACTGAAGTTCATGGAGCAGTACGTCGGTCGCCCAGTCGATACACGCCACCGCTCCGCCATACACCCCATTTTCGGATTCCCTGAGAAAACGTTCAGGCGGGTAATGGGGTAAGTGGACGTGCATGTGAGCCAGGTAGAGGAAGAACGGTTCGTCCTTGTTGTCCCGGATAAAGCGGACGGATTCCTCCACATATCGTTCCGTAATGCCACGCTGATCGGGTTGCGCCTGGATGACCTCTTCGTCTCTGAGCAAGGGCAATGGCGGCCACACGTCGTCTTCATTCTGTCTTCCCATGTCATTGCTGTAGGGAATCCCGTAATAGCTGTCGAATCCGTGCCGTGTGGGAAGGAATTCCGGCTGATCGCCACAGTGCCATTTGCCGACGATTTTTGTCGCGTAACCGGATTGCTTCAGGAGTTTCGCAATGGTGATTTCGGAGGGGTTCAAGCCCAGATCCTGACCCGGGAAGAGGACCCCCTTGCCATCGAAGGAGCCGAATCCGATCCTGGACGGATAGCATCCGGTGAGCATGGCGCCTCTTGACGGAGAGCAGACGGGAGAAGCCATGTAAAAATCGGTGAATCTCATGCCCTCTGCGGCCATTCGATCCAGAGCTGGCGTTTTGTTGACGGAGGAGCCATAACAACCCAGGTCGCCATATCCCAGATCATCGCAATTGATGAGGATGATATTCGGTTTCATTGAAAACCTTTCTGACGGGTAAGCCGGGAGCGTCCGAATGTGAGCATTGACCTCTACACGGACAGGCGCGGTGGTAGGGACCTCGGTGTCTCAATTGCGACAGTGCGGTCTCGGACCAGATGGTATTCCGGGTCATGTTGCGCGTGGAATAAATTCATATTAATAAATATGTTAGGTGTGTTTGGGTATCTGTATGAATTGAGCGCTCTGGCTGGCATATCTGTTGCAGTCTCCCTTTCAGAAAGCGTAAGAATTTCTCCTGATTCCGAGAGTGAATCGGGAAGTTTGTATCCGTGAACTCGATCCGCGAGAATCTACAGTGGTTTCTTTGATCAAAACGATTCCCTGGGCAACTGGAATTGCAGGTGTTCTGGCGCTCTGGCTATGGCTGGGAGGGGAAGATACTCGAAGTTGGGAGATTCGCCGACCAGGTACCGATCTTGAAGGGGTCCATGCCGCTTCGATGGTGGAAACAGCCCGATTTGAAGGGCAACTTCTCCGGTCTGGTGGGAAACCTTCGAATCTGCCGGGGGCCTGGCCGGGATTCCGTGGCCCCGATCTGGACGGAATCAGCAGAGAAAGGGTTGCGCTTGCCAGGTCCTGGAATCAAGGACCCAGGCAGTTGTGGGGGATCGACGTTGGGGAGGGCTACGCCGGGGCATCGATTCTGAATGGGCGGGTCTACTTAATGGACTACGATGCACAGGCCGGGGGATCGAACCGAACCTCTCCGGGAAACGATGCCCTTCGCTGTCTTTCCCTGGCCGATGGCAGTGAGATCTGGCGATACACCTATCCCGTGAAAGTAAAACGAAACCACGGCATGTCAAGGACCATTCCCGCTGTCAGCAAAGAGGTCGTGGTAGGTCTGGGACCCAAATGTCGTGTGATCTGCCTCGATGCTGGTTCGGGTGAGTTGCTCTGGAAACTGGACCTGGTTGAAACCTATGGTACCAGGGTCCCGCCCTGGTACGCGGGACAATGTCCTCTGATTGACGGTGATCGTTTGATCCTTGCGCCCGGCGGGGACGAGGCGCTGATGATCTCGCTGGATCTCAGGACGGGTGAAGTGGTCTGGCGAACTCCGAACCCCCGAGGATGGAACATGACACACGCGTCGATCGTTCCGATGATGATTTCCGGGCGACGCACCTATGTCTATTGCGGCAGCGGCGGTGTGGTGGGAGTGGCTGCGGATGACGGGACGATTCTCTGGGAGACCCGGGACTGGAAGATCAGTATTGCGACCATTGCCTCGCCTCTGGATCTGGGAGACGGGCGCATTTTCTTTGCCGGAGGATACAACGCGGGAAGTATGATGCTCCGCGTCAGGGAGGAAGCCGGCGTGTGGGCCTCGGAGGAGATGTTCAGGTTGAAACCTGAGGTCTTTGGAGCTACCCAGCAAACGCCGATTTTCTACAAGGGTCATATCTACGGGGTCAGGCCCAATGGCGAACTGGCATGTCTTTCTCCCGAGGGCAGGGTTCTGTGGACAAGCGGCACCGCCAGGAAATTCGGCCTGGGCCCATTCCTTATTGCAGACGGGCTGATTCTCGCTATGGACGATTCGGGACTCCTGCGCGTGGCCGAGGCGACATCGGATCATTATAACCAGCTGACTGAAGTCCAGGTGCTGGAGGGACACGACTCCTGGGGGCCTATGGCACTGGCAGGAGGCAGGTTGATTGCCAGGGATTTGACACGCATGGTTTGTCTGGATATTTCTGCTAATTGATGCTCGAAGGGTGCGCGATATGCTGCAGGCAAAGCCATCGAAAAACTGGACGGGTGTGGTTGTGGTTTCAGTCGCCCTGCTCGGCGTACTGGCGGCCATTGGACTGAGGCGGGATGATTCCCAGGAGGTTCCGGACTCGTATCTCTATGATCTGACCGAACTCAGAAAGACCGACCCGAGACTGATTCTCTATCGTGAAACCCAGCGCCTGGGAACGGGGTTCAGACGGGCATTCGCTATTGCGATTTCGAATGATGGGCTTCCCATGGTAGCGGTAGATCAGGCGATTCGTGTGTTCGACGAAAGTGGTCGGGTCGTTTTGGATATTCCGTTGTCTGGCCAGCCAACATGTCTGGCGTATGGACCGGGAGACCAAATCTATGTGGGTATCCGCGATCACATCGAGGTTTTCGATGAGAAAGGAGCACTATGCAGCCGATGGGATCCACCTGGAGACGGCGCCTTGTTGACGTCCATCGCGGTGTCCGACAAGGGCGTGTTTGTTGCAGATGCAGGCAGGCGTGTGGTGATTCGATATGCCGAAGATGGCAGCATCATTCGTGTGATTGATGACGAGGGTTCGGCGGGTGAGACACCGCGTTTTGTCATCCCGCACCCACAGTTCGATCTCGCGGTGGGAAAGGACGGCGATTTGCACATCGCCAATCCGGGCAGACATCGGGTGGAGAAGTATACGGTCCAGGGTCTCCTGTCGGGATACTGGGGTGCCGTGTCTATGGGGATCGAGGGGTTTGCTGGATGCGGCAACCCGGCCAATTTTTCGCTTCTGTCCGATGGGCGCTATGTCACCTGCGAAAAAGGGCTCCCCAGGGTCAAGATATACTCTCCGGAAGGTGTTTTCGCAGGGGTCGTAGCTGGGGCCGAGCTGTTTCCAAAGTATAACGCCGAGCGTATCTCAACAGGTCAGATTGGTGAACTGGATGTGGCGGTGGATGCGAAGGACAGGATCCTCGTTCTGGATAGCACAGAAAATTCAGTGCGGGTGTTTGTGGAGAACAGTTCTAAAAATTGATTATACGGAGCCAAGCTGTGACGAATCCAGAAGAACGTATCAACAGGCGAGCATTTCTTCGTGCCGGGATCAAGGGAGCGGGAATTGTTGGGGTGGGTGGCGTCCTGGGTGCAATGGCGGGTGGATATCTCACAGGCGAAGCCCCGCCGGAGCAGCGTAGGCGAGGACAGAGGACCAGGATTGATCTCGAGAAATACACGTCTGTCGATCCGGGCCTGATTCAGTATCGTGAATCATTCAGACGTTCTCTTGCTCTGGATTCACCCAGAGGGATCGCGGTGGACGGACATGATCGCATTCTGGTTGCCGGTGACAGGCGAATCCAGATCCTGGACAAGGATGGGGCGATTCTCAACCAAATCGAACTGCCGGAATCGCCACGCTGTTTGACTGCAGACGAAGAGGGTACCCTCTATGTGGGATTCCGTGATCGGGTTGCGACGTATGCCGGTGGGAAGCAGGAGGCGGTCTGGCTTGGGCTGGGTCCCACTGCTGTTCTGACATCCATTGCGGTGAAGGGTGACGATGTGTTCGTTGCGAATGCCGGCGGTCGGGACGTACTTCGGTTTTCGAAGACCGGAGATCTGGTTGGTCGCTTTGGCAAGCGTGACCCGGCCAGGAACGTGCCCGGTTTTGTGGTGCCAAGTCCCTATTTCGATCTTGCCATTGCACCGGATGGGCTTCTGAAGGTCTCCAATCCCGGTCGGCACAGAATGGAGGCGTATACGCTCGACGGGGATTTCGAGCTCTCCTGGGGGGAACCTTCGATGGGAATCGAAGGATTCTGCGGCTGCTGCAATCCAGTGAATTTTACCCTGTTGTCCGATGGACGATTCGTGACCAGTGAAAAGGGTCTAGCAAGATTGAAGATTTATGAGGCGGATGGTACGTTCTCCGGAGTCGTTGCCGGGCCTTCCGCTTTTGTCGCCAATCAGAGTGCATGTTGCAGTGCCGCCGAGGTGTCGGGTCCTCCGGACGATACCTCCATCTGTCAAAGCGGTGGTATCGATGTGGCGGTGGATTCCGCAGGAAGGGTTCTGGCCCTGGATCCCGTTGACGGATCCATTCGTGTGTTCACCCCGCTGCCTGCCGTTGGGAGCTGAATAGAAGACTTGAGGAGTATGTCGATGGATCGGAGAGAATGTATCAGGAGTTTGGTTCGGTATTCCGTCCTTGGGGGATTGGCAACTATGACGGGGATGCTGTTCTTGCGCTCCCAGCAGGCGTCACCCGATGCGTGCATCAATCTTGAGATCTGTAGTGGATGCCGTGCCCTGAATGGGTGCGCCTTGCCTCCAGCGGTGACTTACAGGACGGTGACGGAGGAGAACCAGAATGCAGGATAAGGATGAAGGCAGACAGACACGACGGGAATTCATGGGGCGGGGTGTGCGGGGGGCCTGCATGCTGGCCCTGGGCGGAGGCATCGGGTTTCTCGGCAGCCGCAGCCAGGGGGAGGACAGTTTGTGGCAAATCGACCCGTGGAAGTGCGTGTCCTGTGGAAAGTGCGCTACGGAATGTGTGCTGGATGTCTCGGCCGTGAAGTGTACGCACAATTATTCCATGTGCGGGTACTGTCAGTTGTGCACTGGATATTTCGATTTCGAATCGAATGCACTGAATACCGGAGCGGAAAACCAGCTCTGTCCCACAGGTGCGATCAAGCGGAAATTTGTGGAGGACCCCTATTACGAATATGAAATCGATCAGTCCCTCTGTGTGGGCTGCTCGAAGTGTGTCCTGGGGTGCAACACCTTTGGGAACGGGTCTCTTTTCCTTCAGGTACAGCACGACCGCTGTGTGAATTGTAATGATTGTGCGATCGCCAGGGCCTGTCCGTCGAATGCGTTCGAGAGGGTTCCCTCGAGCCGACCCAATATTCAGAAAAAGGTATGAGTGTGGTTCGATTCCTGTTCATCCGGTCTGTGGTGGTGATCCTGTTGACCTGGCAGACTGCAGGCGCTGTGGAGCGATTCCCGCCGCCCAATTTCGAAACCGGGTATGCCATTCCAGAGGTGAGTCAGTCGACCGCAAGGAGCGAGGTGTACGAGTATCTGGATGTACTCGCGCTTCTGGTTACTTTGACTTTGATCACCTTTGTTGCTTTTAGATACAGATCCAGAAAGGGGATCTTTCTGATCGGCGTTTTTTCGCTGGCCTATTTTGGATTCTGGCGTGAGGGATGTGTCTGTGCCATCGGGTCCATTCAAAACATTGCCATGGCGTTGTTCAATACCGGCTATACGGTACCCCTGACCGTGATCGCCTTTTTCTGTTTGCCGATTATGTTCACCTTGTTTTTCGGGCGGACGTTTTGTGCCGGGGTCTGTCCTCTTGGCGCAATCCAGGATGTTGTTTCCGTTCGACCCATGAGGGTTCCACGCTGGCTGGAGGCGGGATTGGGTACGATTCCTTTCCTGTATCTGGGCGCAGCAGTTTTGTTTGCCGCCACCGCAAGTCGATTCATCATCTGTGAATACGATCCCTTCGTCGCATTCTTTCGCATGAATGGTAGTCTTGGAATGTTCGCTCTTGGCGCCTCCTTTCTCTTGATTGGAATGGTGGTTGAACGGCCTTATTGCCGGTTCTTCTGTCCATACGGCGCAATTCTGAATCTGGCATCCCGGGTGGCGAAATGGCACGTGAATATCACGCCGTCCGAGTGCATCCAGTGTCATCTGTGTGCGGAGTCCTGTCCACTGGGTGTGATCCGTTTTCCAACCGCAAGTGCGGATCTTCCTGTACAGGCGACACCCGCTCATTTGAGAAAGAAAGACCGGAGAAGACTGGTTGGGTTCCTGATTCTTCTGCCGGTTCTGACACTGGCTGGGGGATGGGCAGGCTGGGAACTGGGACCCGAATTCTCCAGAACGAATGCCAGAGTCTTGCTCGCGGAGCGGATCTGGCTCGAAGATACCCAGCGTGTAGAGGTCAAAAGTGAGGAAAGCGCCGCGTTTCGTGCAACGGGTGCGTCGCTGCCCGACCTCCACAAAGAGGTACTGCATACTGTTCGACGGTTTTCGATTGGCGGGCTGCTGTTCGGGTCTTTCACAGGTCTGGTTCTGGGGCTGAAAATGGTATTTCTGGTGGTTCGCAGGCGGCGTGTAGACTATGAGATCAATCGGGGAGGCTGTGTGTCGTGCGGGCGTTGTTTCGATTACTGTCCCGTTGGCAAGGAGCCTTCGTTGGAGATGCCCATCCAGATCGAGCGTGCGGCCGGATAGGCGGGTGTGTTGTGGATTCACTTGAGTCGATCGGTGTGAGGAAGCGGGCCTGGATTTCCGCGGCAGCGGGACCGTTGTCGTATCTGGAATCTTTTCGGTCCTTGTTGCGTCATTTCTCGTGTTCAATGCACTGCGGACACGGGTTGCCAATCCGCTGGATTCCACCGAACTGAAGGCATTGAGGGAGATTCTTTCACAGGACCCTCGGAATGAGTCGCTGAAGGTTGAGATTCGCACGCTGGATTTGGAACTCCGCCAGAATTATTTTTACCATCGGATGCTGGCCGAACAGGGCGCACGTATTCTACTGGTGGCGGTGGTCATCTTTTTGATCGCAATCAAGGCCTCGGCAGAATTGGGAAAGCGGCTTCCCGAACCCGATCCCGTGTTCGATGACCCCGCTGCCTTGTCCGGGGTCTTCAGAAGTTCGACCTGGGCACTGATGGGTGTAGCCGGATTGCTGGTCTTTGGGGGCGTTGTCCTCAAGGTTGATTCTGCGGGTCATTCGAGAGAAGTTTTCTGGGCAAGTCTGGATGGGGATGCCCCCGAAGAGAGACGCAACTTCCCCACACAGGAGGAGGTAGCCGCCAACTGGCCGCGCTTCAGGGGTCCAGGTGGACTGGGAATCGCGTCGGGGAGCGGGATTCCCGTGGCGTGGGATGGTCCAACAGGAAAGCACGTGATGTGGCGGTCGGAGGTTCCCCTTCCGGGCAAGAACTCCCCTGTGGTGTGGGGAGATCGCGTTTTCATTACCGGGGCTACGGAGGACCAGAGGGAGGTTTTCTGCTACGAGCTGTCTACAGGCGAACTCCTCTGGCGTCGCGCGGTAGACAGTTTCGGAGGGGGCATCGAAGAGCCGCCGCAGGTCCTTGAGGATACGGGATATGCCGCCCCAACGGCTGCCACGGATGGCCAGTACGTGTATGCGATGTTCGCCAATGGGGATCTCGCGTGTTTCGATTTTTCCGGAATGAGACAATGGGTGAGAAGGCTGGGTACTCCGGAGAACATTTATGGCCATGCCTCTTCGCTTCTGGTTTACAAGGGCCGGGTGATCGTGCTGCTGGATCAGGGGGTGGAAGATGAGGGTTTTTCGGCATTGCTGGCCATCGAGGGGAAGACCGGGGCCACCCTGTGGCGAACACCCAGACCGGTGCCCAACTCGTGGGCTTCGCCGATTGTGATTGCCACGGACAGGGGAGACCAGATTATCACCTGCGCCAACCCCTAGGTGATGGGGCACGATGCGGAAACCGGAAAAGAAATCTGGCGCGCCAGATGTATGGAAGGTGACGTGGCCCCCTCGCCAGTCTATCATAACGAGCTTGTCTATGCCGCACACGTGGACGGGGATCTGGTTGCCATACGGCCCACGGGCTCTGGAGATGTAACCGACACCCATGTGATCTGGTCGGCTTTCGATGGGCTTCCTGATATCTGCAGCCCGGTGAGCAACGGGACGTTTTTGTTCCTGTTGACGAGTTCAGACGGACAGGTGACGTGTTACAATTCCCGGAGCGGCGAACTGGTCTGGCAGCATCAGCTGCGGGAAGTATTTACCGCTTCGCCAAGTATCGTGGACGACAGACTGTTCCTGCTGAGCGATCGAGGTTCGATGATCGTATTGGCGGCAAAAGGTGAATTCGAGGAAATTGGGCGGGCCGAGTTGGGTGAGCGTACCAGTACGTCGCCTGCTTTTGTTGGCGACCGCCTGCTGATTCGGGGGGAGAAGCATCTCTATTGCATTGGGGAAACACAGGTGCAGTAGCTGAGGGTTGTTTTACATTGATGCAAATCGGGAAATGTGGCTTATGCAGGATCAACCGGATCTGACTTTTGTGGATGAAGCAATCGATCGAATTGGCCAGGGGGAGGGGTGCGCCATTCCGATTCTTCAAGCTTTGCAGAAACATTATAGATATCTCCCCAGAGCCGCGATGGTGCGGGTGTGTGAGAAGACCCGGATTACCCCTGCGCAGCTCGAAGGTGTTTCGACATTTTATGCCCAGTTCAGACACAAACCTGCCGGTGAGCACACCATTCGGGTTTGCGTGGGAACGAGCTGTCACGTGAAGGACGCCGGACGGATTCAGGAGGCGTTCCGTACCCATCTCGGATTGTCCGGCGCTGAGGATACTTCCGCAGATGGTGTCTTCACCCTGGAGAGCGTGGCGTGCCTCGGGTGCTGTACGCTTGCGCCTGCAGTAACGATCGATAGTGTTACCTATGGCTACCTGACACCCGAAACCGTACCTGTAGTTCTGTCCAATTTTCTGGAAGTCAGAAGGCTGAAAAACGGGATAAAGGGGAGTGAAGATCCTCTGGGTACGGGCGTATTTTCAGAATTGGCGTCCTTGCAGGGCGAGATCCGGGTAGGTCTGGGTTCCTGCTGTGTTGCGAAAGGGAGCGATTCGGTCAGAGATGCTCTGGAGGCCGCGATCGAGAGGACGGGGTCGACAGCAGTTGTAAAGGGTGTCGGATGCGTGGGCATGTGCCACCACACGCCACTGGTCGAGGTGATCGCTCCCGATGGAAAGAACACGCTGTACTCGGGAATCGTCGAGGAGACCGCCGGGGCTGTTGTGGGCCGGCACTTTCGGCCAAAAGGGATGATGAGGAAGATTCGGTCCGCTGTTTCCCGCGCGCTGGACGGTGCGGTGAGTGATGAGATTCCCGAACCGGTTACGAGGTTTACAGATGAGGTACGGGACCCGCAAGTTGCAGCTTTCCTTTCCCGACAACTGCACATCGCCACCGAACATTGCGGTGTACTGGGTCCAACGGATTTCAACGAGTATCGTCGGCACAATGGATTCAAGGCTCTGGAAAAGTGCCTGCGCGAGATGATTCCGGCTGAAGTAATCGATGAAGTGGTAAAGAGCCGGCTGAGGGGGCGAGGCGGCGGCGGTTTCCCGACCGGTCCAAAATGGCTCAGGGTTCGGGAGGCGGCAGGGGAGCCCAAGTATGTGATTTGCAATGGGGATGAGGGAGACCCCGGGGCATTTATGGACAGGATGCTGCTGGAATCCTACCCTTACCGGATCATCGAGGGTATGACCATTGCCGCCTACGCGGTTGGAGCCAATGAGGGCATCTTCTACATCCGGGCGGAGTATCCCCTGGCGGTCAGACGTATTCGGTCTGCGATCAAGCGCTGCGAAGACCAGGGGATCCTGGGAGAAAACATCCTGGACAGCGGATTCGACCTGAACCTGCGTGTCGTAGAGGGCGCCGGGGCATTCGTATGCGGGGAGGAGACGGCTTTGCTGGAGTCGATCGAGGGCAAACGAGGCATGCCGCGGCTCCGACCGCCTTATCCCGCCGAAAAAGGGCTTTGGGACAGGCCAACTCTTGTCAACAATGTAGAATCTTATGCGCTTGTACCCTGGATCATTCGTCACGGGAGCGATGCATTTGCCGGCCTGGGAACGGAGGGCAGCAAAGGAACCAAGGTGTTTTCCCTGGCGGGAAAGGTCGCACGCGGTGGCCTTATCGAGGTGCCCATGGGTATTTCGATCGGCGAGATCGTGGAGGAAATTGGGGGAGGTGTGGCTGGGGGCAAGCGGTTCAAAGCGGTGCAGATCGGAGGCCCATCCGGAGGTTGTGTGCCGGCAAGTCTCGCCCACACGCCCGTAGACTACGAGTCACTACGTTCGATGGGCGCCATTATGGGATCGGGCGGTCTCGTAGTTCTGGATGAGTCGGATTGTATGGTGGATATGGCGAGATATTTTCTGGAGTTCACCCAGGGGGAGTCTTGCGGTCAATGTACGTTCTGCCGTGTTGGAACCCGCAGGATGCTCGAGATCCTGGAGCGCATCTGTGAGGGCAAAGGGAAACCAGGTGACCTGGATCTTCTGGAGACCCTGTGCGGTGGTGTCTCACAGGGCAGTCTATGCGGGCTGGGCCAGACGGCGCCCAATCCCGTTCGTTCCACTTTGAGATATTTCCGGGATGAGTATGAAGCCCATCTGGAGGGGAGATGCCCGGCAGGCAGGTGCAAGGGGCTGATTACCTATTCCATAACTTCGAATTGCATAGGCTGTACGCTGTGTGCTCAGCGCTGCCCGGTCGATGCCATTCCAACCGTACCTTACCAGATTCACAGTATCGATTCTGATCGATGCACGAGATGTAACGCGTGTCTGGAAGTCTGTCCAATGGATGCCGTGCAAGTAGCTTGACGCAAGTGAGGTAGTTTCGTGGATATTACAATAGATGGTCAGCACGTGGAGGTCGGAAAGGATGCCACAGTCCTGGCCGCCGCGAGAAAGCTCGGGATCGATATTCCGACCCTTTGTTATCTGGAAGGGTACGAGCCTAACACATCCTGCATGGCCTGTCTGGTTCGGATAAATGGAAAAATGGTCCCTTCGTGCGCTACCAAGGCGGTTGAAGGGATGGTGGTGGAGAGTGAACTGGAGGATATCCAGGAGGCCAGACGGATGGCCCTGGAACTTCTGCTCAGCGATCATCTGGGCGACTGTATCGCACCTTGCCACAACGCCTGTCCGGCACAAATGGATATCCCCCGGATGATCCGCCAGATAGAAGCAGGAGACCTCCGGGGCGCACTGGAGACGATCAAGTCGATGATTCCGCTTCCCGGAATCATCGGCAGAATCTGCCCCGCTCCCTGTGAGAATGGTTGCCGGCGAGGTGGGTTCGATGGCCCGGCGGCAATTGCCCTTCTCGAACGTCACGTGGCGGATGTGGACATGGCGTCGGGTTCACCCTATTTGCCCGATCGGAAATCCCGGACCGGGAAGCGGGTTGCCATTGTTGGAGCAGGCACCACCGGTCTATCCGCGGCATACTATCTCCTTCAGGCGGGACACGACTGCACATTGATCGAGCAGTGTGCCAGACCTGGCGGTACGTTGAGGGAAGAATTTACGGACGATCTGCCCGAAGAGGTGATCGAAGCCGAGGCAGAGATTATACACAGTCTGGGAGCCGTGTTCGATATGGAAGTTCGCCTGGGCGAGGATGTTCTGCTGTCGAACCTGAGGGAAGATTACGATGCGGTTCTGCTGGCGGTTGGGCAGACCGAAGAGCGGGATGTGGTGTCCTGGGGGCTGGAGGCAGGGAAGCACGGGGTCCACGTGGATCGGGATTCGCTTGCGACTTCCACGATTGGCGTATTTGCGGGTGGGAATGCCATACGCCGGAGCAGCAGGTTGAAGGTTCGCAGCGTAGCCGACGGTCGGTCGGCTGCGGTTTCCATAGGGCAGTTTCTCAGTGGGAATCCGCTGGCGGTGGACAGAAAACGATTCTCTGTACATCTGGGAAAACTGGACCCCCTCGATCTTGAGATGATGGTGGAGGAGGCAAGTGATTCGCCAAGGGTTGTTCCAGAAGGTGGAGCCGGAGTTGGTTTGACCTTCCAAGAGGCACTCACGGAAGCCCAGCGGTGTCTTGGTTGTGACTGTGGCGCGGCCACCAGCTGCCGGCTGCGGCACTATTCCCAGGCTTACTCGGCAGATGCTCATGCCTACAGGGGCGAACGAAGGACCCTGGAAGCACCTCAGCAATTTCCGCAAATCGATCAGGCGCCGCAGATCAACCATGGCGTTCGATTCGACCCCGGGAAATGCATCACCTGTGGATTGTGTGTGCAGATCGCCGGAGAGGCAGAACACCAGTTGGGATTGACCCAGATCGGACGTGGTTTCAATGTCCGGGTCGGCGTGCCTTTCGACGGTTCTATCCAGGCCGGGTTGGCGGAAACAGCGGCGAGATGCATTGCGGCCTGCCCAACAGGCGCAATGGTTTCGACAAGAAGGTGAATGGATAAGGTTACAATGCGATTTGGCGATATGGATACGACAGGTGTGGTAACGGATGTATTGTCGGCCTGGTTGATCGGTTGACGGTGGCGATTCTGGGCGGGCGAGGCATATCGGAATTTCTTTCCCGGAGGACATTGGGAGGCGAGTATGGAATTTAATCGTGTAGCGATCGCGCTGGTGGTTGCGGGAATTCTCTCAGGGTGCTCTGAGAAAGGGACTCAGAAAGATGACGCGAAGGTTCAGGAGACAGGGCAGGCCGTGATCGAGCCGGGTATTGGCCTCAGCGGCAGCGGAGAAGAACTATACGAAAAGAATTGTGTCAAATGTCATGGAACGCTTGGTGACGGAAAGGGCGTCCAGGAAGGTGTGCCCCGGGTAACTGCCCGGGATTTTACATCCGGAGTGTACAAATACAAGACCACACCCAAGGGATCTCTTCCTACGGAAGGGGACCTGGCGAGAACGATTGCGCAGGGTATACCCGGTTCGTCCATGCCCAAGTTTCCCCACTTGTCTGAAGCGGACATGGCGGTGGTTGCAGAGCACCTGCTAAAGCTGTCGGGGGAGAAGTCGATGGGTAAACCCATTCCGATCCCCATGCCAATGGCCCGATTTTTCATGAAACCTGAGAAGGCGGCCGCGCAGGGAAGTTCGCTCTACCAGATGCTGAAGTGTGTGGACTGCCACGGCGCATCCGGGAAGGGAGATGGGCCACTTGCAGACAAGTTGGGCAAAGATGCGTGGGGGAATGACCAGAAGCCTACGGATTTGACCTCAGGGGTGTTCAAGGGCGGAGCCAGCAAGCATGATGTGTATAGAAGTCTGATGACGGGCATAGATGGAACTGCGATGCCTGGCTTTAATCACGTTTTTACCTCACCGGATGGTAAGAAGATCAGAAGGCACGACGCCTGGCGACTGACGGAGTATATCCTATCGCTGCACGGCACGAAGAAGTAATTGAGAATGCCTTGTTTGACTGAACCAGGAAGGGCTTTCGGCTGCTGCCGAAAGCCCTTCTTTCGCTATCCTCTGGAATCCTTTTATGCCATAGGTATTTTAATGCAAACGGCTCCGGGAACCTCTACGGTGGAGCCGGCCAGTTCAAGTGCGCCGCTTGTGGGGTCGATCCGGAAGCAGGCAACGCAGTTTCCTCGCTGGTTTGCAGACAGGAGATAGGTTCCGCAAGGATCGAATTCAAGATTCCATGGCCAGGCCCCCTCCGATGACGAGTGGCCAGAAGGCGTCAGTTTTCCGGTTGTGGTGTCTATGGCCATAACCGCGATGCTGTCGTGCCCTCTATTGGATGCGTACAAGAATTTCCCGGAGGGATGTACCCGGATATCGGCACAGAAGTTCTCGCCATCGAATCCTTCAGGCAGCGCTGAAAGGGTTTGGATTTCGGAGAGTGACCCCTTGTCGGCATCGTATTCATAGACGACGATCGTGCTGTCCAGTTCGTTGAGCAGATACGCTTTGGTGCCGGAAGGACTGAAGGTGATGTGCCGTGGACCCGCGCCAGGTTTGGTCGACACGAAGGGCGGATCATTGGGAGTGAGGGTTGCACTGGTGGCATCCAGGCGGTAGATTCTCACCTCATCCGTACCCAGATCTGCGGCGAAGGCGAAGCGACTGTCTGGAGAAAGCACGATGGAGTGAACGTGGGGGCCCTCCTGCCGGACTTCGTCTACACTGGATCCCTCGTGCTGGATGACCTGTGATGCGGGACCGAGTTTTCCTCCGGGGTGTATGGAAAACGCCGCAATATTTCCTGAGGAATAATTCGCCACAAGCACGCATCTGTTTGTCGAATCAACACTCAAATAGCAAGGTGTGGCTCCTTTAGAAGCCTGTTCACTGGTCTGTGTGAGCGCTCCGTTAGCCCCAATTGCGTAGGACCTGACGCTTCCACCGGGTTCGTTTTCGAATTCATCGATGCAGCAGCCCGCGTAGAGTGTCTTGTTATTTGGACAGGTGGCAAGGAAAAAAGGATTGCGCACATCGGCTACCTTTGCCATTGTGCTCAGATCTCCCGTCGATGTGTCCAGTTGCAGAATGTGTATGCCTTCGGTGCGATCATCCGTGTAAGTACCAACGAAGACGGGTATGGTTCCAGGATTTGGCATGAACAGGTCTCCAGTTTTCGATGTGAATTCGAGTGTCATAGTCAGGTAGAGCATTCTTCCGCCGCCAAATGCCGGGTGCGGGTTTGGCTTGCTCTTGAGTTTTCTGTCACGCCTTATGATAGTTTGCCCTGCAAGAAAATTCAAGAGAATCTCTCACCGGAGAAGGTGATTTACGGCGATTCGAGATATGAGGCGCCCGTTCGGCAAGATGCTGGAAAAAAGCACTGAAATTTCGTATATTGATCTTGCCAACATTTTGGGTGGCCACATTCGGTGCGATCTCAATACCAACAAATAGAAGCCTCGAAAGAAGAGGAACAGGTTCATGAAACTCTCAGACGCGCTGGCTCCGGAACGGATAGAACTTAACCTAACGTGCACTGAAAAGATTCAGGCCATAGAGGAGATGGTTTCGTTGATCGATCGATCCGTGTCGATTAGCGATCCGGAAGCGGTTCTCAAGCGAATTCTGGATCAGGAAGCGATCAAGTCCACTGGTATCGAAAAGGGGGTTGCCATTCCGCACGCCCGTTTCAATGAAATCGATGGCGTGGTTGCGGCACTCGGGATTGTCCGATCGGACCTCGATTTTCAGAGCCTCGACGAGCAACCGGTGCATCTGATCTTTCTAATTCTCTCATCCGAGGCTTCGATGTCAGCATATCTGAGCGTGTTGGGGCGGACCGCACGGATTTTCCATGATGAAGAAATGAAGGCATGTGTCATGGAAGCAACGTCCCCCGATGAAGTCATGGACCTCATTCGTTCACACGAACCAGTTTAAGGAGTAATCTGGACAGCAATGCAAATTCTATTGATCATACTCTATCGCGAAGACCTGCTTGACGAGGTGCTGACCGCGCTGGTCGAAATGGAAATTTCGGGCGCCGCAGTTCTGGAAGGCACCAGTATGGAGCGCGTGCTTTCAGAAGATGTGCCGATCTTTGCCGGTCTGTGGGATGCCCTGGGTGGTGGCGGTGGTCAGACCAGGCTTGTTGTGGCGTCTATTCAGGATCCAGAGATTTTCGATCCCCTCCTCCAGGTTCTGAAGGAAGAAGGCGCGGATTTCTCCAATCCTGAGGTAGGTAAGATTTTTACGGTTCCGATAGACCGATACGTTGCGCATGATTCCGGAGAGCAATCATGAAACTGGTTGTGGTCGCCGCACTGGTGGCCGTTATCGCTCTTCTGGGATCCCGAATCAGCTTTACCAGGATCAAGCTCCCGCTGGGTCTGGCAAATTTGCATCTGATTGGCACAGAATACGTTCTTGTCGGTCTCTTCCTCGGCAGCACCTTTCTGAACCTTCTGGATACACCTACGCTCGAAGCACTTTTCCCAATTCTGGGTCTTGGGCTTTCGTGGATCGGCATGCTTTTCGGCGTGCAATTCGAGCTACGGCGATTGACACACATCCCTGTCACAGTAATTGCCATTACCCTCCTGCAGGCGATTGTTACAATGACCGCCGTCGCCCTCCCTTTTTACTTCCTTTTCGAGAGTCTGTTCGATTACCAGACGGAGATCGCTCTCATTGGCGCGTTGAGTCTCGCCGCGGCGGCTTCTGATACCGGCCAGAGCGGCATTGCGTTGATCGCTCGCAATGTTCCGACACGAGCCAGACCCACTTTGCGGCTTCTCCAGAATATTTCCCATATGGATGGGCTGGTAGGTGTGATCGCATTCGGGCTGATCTCTTGCGCGGGCTCGCTTCACAATGAGTCGCCGGCCTATATCTGGATTGGCGTGTCCCTGGGTCTTGGGCTCGCCGTAGGTTTGCTGATTGCCGCGCTTACGGCCACACGACTCAACAACGAAGAGATGCTTCTTGTTGTAATAGGGGGCGTGGCCTTCGGGGGAGGGCTTGCGCTTTATCTGAACCTGTCGCCCCTGCTTGTGAACCTGATTGCCGGTGTTGTGGTTGCTAATGTGGGACGAGCTCGTGCACGTTCCGGTATTCGAGAGGTCCTTCTGACAGGAGAACGTTCGATCTACATTTTGTTTCTAATTCTTGTCGGAGCGGGATGGCAAATCGGTTCCTTCTGGACTGTCCTTTTTGTCCTCGTATATCTGGTGTCGCGATCACTTGGCAAACTCCTGGGTGGATATTTTTCAGTAAGTATGCTCCCTCCAGAGTCGGGTTTTCCACGCCTGCTGGGCATGGGCCTGCTTTCCCACGGTGGCATTGCGATAGCGATTGTGGTGAATCTGCATCAGATCCACCGGTCCGAATTGACCGATCTGGTCATCTCTATCGTGCTCATAGGAATGCTTGCCAGTCAACTGGTAAGCCCAATGCTGACACGGCGTCTCCTGGAGGGTAAGCCGTGAGACAGATCGGTGTGTTTCTGGTCCTGTGTTTTCTGATGAGTTGGGCTACAAGTCTTCCGAAAGGGGATGCGCTTGGCGCCCACATCACACTGGTTGCAGGTCTGCTTCTGCTGTCCGGCCACGTCATTGGGCACCTGATGGCAGGATTTCGGCTGCCGAGGATTACAGGCTACCTGTGTGTGGGTCTGCTCATGGGGCCATACATTCTCGGTTTCATGACGGTGGAGACGGTAGAAGAACTTGGATTTCTGAATGAACTGGCGGTTACTTTCATTGCACTGGCTGCCGGAGGAGAGCTGAGGGTGGCCGAGCTTCGCGATAGAATGCGGACGATCATGGTGGTCATCGTTTCACTCACAATCGTTGTGTCTGGAACGGTTACTTTGACTGTTGTGTTGGCCCAGTTCCTGCTCCCGTTTACCGCCTCATTTTCAGGGATCCAGGTCCTTTCCGTAGCCGTGCTGTTCGGTACGCTTGCCGTTGCCCGCTCCCCTTCAAGCGCGATCGCCGTGATCAATGAATGCAAGGCCCGTGGTCCGTTTACAGAGGCGGCGCTGGGTGTTACGGTGGTTATGGATGTACTCGTTATTCTCATGTTTGCCGCCGCGATTTCCTTTTGTGAAAATGTCATGGTACCCTCCGGTTCTCTCGATTTCAGCTTCCTGGGTGCTCTGGGGTTCGAGATTATCCTGGGCATCACGGCGGGGTGGATTATTGGTCGTGGGCTGGCTTTCTACACCGATCGGGTACATGCGAATCTCTCACTTCTGCTGCTTGGCACTGCGCTGCTGGTGACCAGTCTCTCCCACGGGCTATCGGACTATTTGAAGGATACTCACGACCTCGTCCTTCGATTGGAGCCTCTGTTGATTTGTGTTACGGCTGGATTTACAGTCCAAAATCATTCGGAACAAGGTGAAAAGTTCATTGGTGCGGTGAATGCTGTGAGTCTTCCCGTATACGTACTCTTCTTTACGCTTGCGGGTGCGGGACTAAACCTGAATGCACTGCAGCAGACGTGGGGGATTGCTTTGCTGCTGGCTGCAGTACGGGCTACCGCAATTTTTTTTGCAGCCTACGCGGGTGGTCGGCTGAGCGGAGATCCTCCCCATTTCAACAGGATAGCTGGAATGGCCTATCTGACGCAAGCCGGTGTCAGCCTTGGTCTGGCAATGGAGGTCGT